>NZ_JBMYAU010000024.1:0-2198 GCF_053994455.1 Nautilia sp.
ATAAAAGGGGGAGTGAGTTTTGCTATTAAAAATTCTGTTTTTGATACGGGGGATGAATAGAAATTAAAAATAGTCCCAATTTCTTTTTCTTTTACGATTAAAAGTGCCGCTAATATTGCCGGGGCTATAAGCATCGTAAGCCCGATAAGTCCGGGAATTATACCGTTTTCATCCCGCATAGATTCGTTAAAAAAGTTTCTTTGGTTTATTTCAAAAGGAACTTTTACGCCGTTTTTTTCAAGCAGGTTTAAAAACACTCCCTGAACGTATCCTTCTAGTGTCGTAGCCCTAAGTGGAAAACTTCCGTCTATATATACGGCAACTTCGGCATTACGGGAGTGCATCAGATTTTTTTCAAAATTGTGGGGGATTATAATAAAAAGATCCGTTTTATTTTGTTTTATACGTCTTATGGCTTCACTGTCTGTTATGTTTAAAACGATTGTGTCAAAATATTTAGTGGTGCTAAACGCCCTTATGATTTCCTGTGAGAGTTTCGTATTGTCCCTGTCGATTATAACCGTTCTTGAATGCGTAACCTCCATTCTGATACCGTATCCAAAAAGAATTACTATCATAGCAGGAATTAAATATACCATTACAATCATTTTAGAGCGCCACAAATCTATAAATTCTTTTTTTAAATACGCTTTTACTACCCCTATTTTCATTCGCTCTCCTCATAATATCTGATAAAAATCTCTTCAAAAGAGAGTCCCGGGAATTTTTCGTGAAGTTTTTTAACTTCATCATCCACAATTTTTTTACCTCTTTTTAACACCACAACCCTGTCGCAGTATTCCGCTTCACTCATATAATGGGTGGTAATGAGGATTGATATTTTCCATTTTTCTTTAATTTCCCTTAAAAATTTCCAAAAAGTAGCCCTCGCTATCGTATCGACACCGCTCGTAGGCTCGTCCAAAAACAGCACTACCGGTTCATGTAAAAGGGCGACTGAGAGTGAAAACCTCTGGTTAATTCCAAGGGGCAGGTCTTTTGGAAAATCGCTCAGATACTCTTTAAATCCAAACAAAGTTGAAAAGTATTCGATTTTTTCTTTTGTTTATTTAGGGCTTAAATCATGCATTTTGGCAAAATATTCCATATTTTCTTTAACACTCATATCTTCATACAAAGCAAATCTCTGGGACATATAGCCTATTTTACCTTTAAGCTCAAGTCTGTCTTCATATGACTTTATTCTTTTGCCAAGCAAATACAGTTCCCCCTCGTCAATCGGATAAAGTCCAAGAAGCATTTTCATAAATGTGGTTTTCCCGGCTCCGTTTGCACCTAAAAGTCCTAAAATCTCTCCGCTTTTTAGCTCCAGATCCACATGGTCGTCCGCTATAAAGCTTCCGAATTTTTTGGTAAGCCCTTCGGCTTTTACTACAACATCGGATAATTTTACCTCTTTTTCTTCTAAGTTTATTTTTAGATTCTTTTTGCCTTTTTTAAGCGCATTTACAAAAAATACACCTTCTAGCAAAGGAGCAGCTTTTTTTAAGTTAAGAGGCTTTAGGGAGTATGTTCTGTTATTGAAGCTGAAACAATCTTCACTTTCAATTTCACCTTCATATGTATAATCTTTTATACTCTCTTTAAGCTCATCGGCTTTCCCCCTTGCTATAACTTCACCTTCGTCAAACAACAGCAGTTTATCCATTTGCTCGGCTTCCTGCATATACGCCGTTGAAATAAGGGCGATTATCCCCTCTTTTTTCCTAAATCCGTCAACTATTTCCCAAAGCTCCCTTCTGCTTATAGGATCAACCCCGGTTGTGGGTTCGTCTAAAATTAACAGTTTAGGACGGGGAAGAAGGGCCAGGATTAGTGAAAGTTTTTGTCTCATACCGCCGCTTAAATGCCCTGCGAGTCTATCTTGAAACTCATAAAGTCCCGCCATGTTTAAAAGGCGTTTTTCATATTCTATATCTCTTTTTACTTCTCTTATGTTCCTAAAAAATTCAAAATGCTCTTTTACACTTAAATTATCATACAGAACAAGCCCCAGTCCTTGAGGCATAAGTGAAAGCTGAGGCTTTATCTTTTCGGCTTCTTTTGGAGAATGGTAAACGTGTCCCCTAAATTCAATCTCCCCATCAAACCTCTTAACCCCGGCAATTGCGTGCATAGTGGAGCTTTTCCCTGCCCCGTCAGCTCCTATAAAGCCGATTATTTCACCGCTGTCGGCT
>NZ_JBMYAU010000025.1:0-17640 GCF_053994455.1 Nautilia sp.
TTTCGGTTCCGGGACGGTTATGAAAAACCTTACGATTGCAATAAACACGAGTGTAAGGAATATAAACCCGAGCACTTCTTTTGAGGTGTGTTTTACAATGTATCCGCTAAGACTCGCTCCCGCTGCTCCTCCTACGGCAAGAGAAAGTCCGTTTTTGATTTTTAAAAGCCCTTTTTTGTAATTGAGATATGATCCGTATATAGAGCTTAACATCATCTGTGTTACACTGATTCCCACAGCTTCTTTAAAACCATAGCCTAAAAACAGTAAAACGGGTACCAGCACCGTGCCCCCGCCTATACCGAAAAACCCAGAGGCAAAGCCCACTATAATTCCAATAATAACGGCACTTATCAAATCAGACCTTTTTTGATAAAATTATATCATAGTAATATTAGGGGGGATGTAAAGGACTGAAATGTTTAATATCATAAAAGAGGCCGTTAAAAATTTTGTTTTTTCCTTAAATGCGAATATTGAAGAATGTGATGAAAAACCGAAAAACGGGTTCGTAAGCAAAATTTCCATAAAAGGGGATGAAAATTACGATATATTTTTAATTCTGCCGCATGAAAAACTTTCTTATATAGCGGATTATTATTTCGGGGATAAAAATTATGATGCGGAAGATTTGACAAAGGAGATAGCCAACCAGATTATAGGAAACGCCAAAATAATAGCCGCCGAAAAGAACATAAATTTTGAGATTTCGGTTCCGGAATTTTTAGGTGAATATACAGACACTCCGGATTATGACGATATGTTATCGTTCAGATTTAACGGTGATAAGTGTTTTTATATTCTTTTTAAAGGAAAATAATGGATGAAAAAGATTTGAAAGACGAAATAGAAGAATATATTCCCGATTATTCGAATCTTTTGGATACCGAAGTTCTGTTTGAAAGTGATCTCGGAAGGGTTGACATTACCTTAAGGGAAATTTTGGCTCTGCAAAAGGGAAGCGTAATAGATTTGCAAAAGCCGGAAGGTGAAAGCGCCGAAGTTTATATCAACGGACGTATAATCGGTAAAGGTGAGGTTATGGTTTACGAAAAAAACCTTGCCATCAGGCTTAATGAGGTGCTTGATGCGAACCAGCTTATTTATTATCTGACGAAAGAGCATTAAGATGGGATTAATATAGGGAAAAGAGGGGAAGAAAAAATTTCCCTTTTAACCTTTTGTAAAAAGGAGTTTATGTGAAAAAAATAGTTTTTTTAATTTTGGGGATGCTGCTTTTCGGTGCGAATCTTATTAACGTGAATTTTTTTGAAGGCAAAAACAAGCTTGACGTTCTTTTTTCACTTGACGATGCGTTTAAGGGAAAAGTAAAACAGATATCCAAAAATTCGTATATTTTAACGGGAATCAGTACCGATAAGGTTATTCAGAAGGAATTTAAGAAAAATTTTATAAATTCTATTATAATTTCGCCTGAAAAAAACGGTGTGAAAATAGATATAACGGCGAACACCCCTTTTAAAACGTCAGTGGCGTTGACTCCGGACGGTTACGGGGTAAGGTTTAGAATAGTAAACGCCAATCCCGTTTTAAATACGACGAAATCCGCAGATATAAAAAATATGACGGCCCGAACGCAGGGGCTTGATACTTTTTCTTATATTGTCGGTATAGCCGTATTGTTTGTTTTAGCATTTGTCTTATGGTATGTAAAAAGAAAATCGGTGCATCTTCCGAAACTTAAAGAGGATATGAAGGTGCTTGCACAAAAGCCTGTTGATGCGAAAAACAAAATCGTGCTGTTTGAATATCAGGACAGAAAATACCTTATGCTTATAGGAAATACCAACGTTTTATTGGATGTGTTTGTCGAAGATGTGGCTGTGCCTAAAAACGAAGTGGAATTTGATGAGATGCTGAAGCTTTCCAAAAAATATGACAATATTGAAAAATATATCCAGAATGCCGAAAAACTAAAGGAGTTTGATGAAAGAATTTGACGTAATCGTAGTCGGCGGAGGCCATGCGGGAATAGAAGCCGCATTAGCACCTGCCAGAATGGGTAAAAAAGTACTGCTTCTTACGATGCTTGTCGAACAGATAGGAGCTGCAAGCTGTAACCCTGCAATCGGAGGACTTGCAAAAGGGCATTTGGTTAAAGAAATAGATGCGCTCGGCGGTGAAATGGCGCTGGCGACGGACCATGCCGGTATTCAGTTCAGGGTGCTTAACGAAAACAGGGGACCGGCGGTAAGAGGCTCCAGGGCGCAGATAGATATGGACAGATACAGAATATATATGAGAACGGTGTGCCTTAATACGCCGAATTTAACCGTTGCGCAGGAAATTGTTGACGAAATAATAGTAAAAAACGGTAAAATAGCAGGAGTCAAAACGAATCTTTTAAACGAATACAAAACAAAAGCCCTTATTTTAACTACGGGTACGTTTATGAGAGGGATTATGCATTTCGGTCCCGTAAAGCTTGAAGGCGGAAGGTTTCACGAACTGCCGGCTAAAAAAATCAGCAAATCGCTTGAAAATTTGGGCTTTAAACTTGAGAGGTTAAAAACCGGGACAACCGCGAGAATTGACGCGAGAACGATTGATTTTTCCAAAATGGAAATTCAGCCGGGTGACAGTAATCCGAAACCTTTTTCTTTCAGAACGGATAAAAAAACGTTTAACCCGACTCAGCTTCCTTGTTATATAACATACACAAACGAAAATACGCACGATATTATCAAAAGCAACTTCCACAGAGCCCCTCTTTTTACGGGTCAGATTGAGGGTGTGGGGCCGAGATACTGCCCGAGTATCGAGGATAAACTCAATAAATTCCCTGATAAAGAGCGCCATCACGTGTTTGTGGAGCCTCAGACGTTGGAAGCCACCGAATATTACCTTAACGGACTTTCGACTTCTCTTCCTATGGACGTCCAAGAAGACTTTATCCATTCGATTCCGGGACTTGAAAACGCCAAAATAGTGAGATTCGGATATGCGATCGAGTATGACTTTATCCAGCCTACAAACCTCAAACACTCTCTTGAAACAAAAGAGATAGAAGGCCTTTTCTTCGCCGGGCAGATTAACGGAACGACAGGGTATGAAGAAGCCGCCGCTCAGGGTATTATGGCGGGAATTAACGCCGCACTTAAAATCGACGGCAAAGAGCCTGTGATTTTCAGAAGGGATGAAGCGTATATAGGTGTTCTTATTGACGATTTGGTTACAAAAGGAACGAACGAACCGTACAGAATGTTTACGAGCAGAAGCGAATACAGACTCCTGCTTAGAGAAGACAATGCAATTTTAAGGCTTGCCGATTACGGGCATGAGCTTGGAATTTTGGATGATAAAACATATGAGAGGGTGCAGAAATTAAGGGATGAAATAAGCAGGGGTATGAAAATCCTGAATGAGACGTTTGTAACGCCTAACAAACAGATAAACACAATGCTTGAAGAAATGGGCGAAGAAAAAATCCAGAGCAAAATGGAAATAAGAAAAATAGCCGGAAGGCACACATTCAATAAAGAAAAACTGTTAAAACTCGCACCCGAATTTAAAAATTTCAGCGAAGACGCGCTTGAGCAGATACTTATCGATGCGAGATATCACCACTATATCGAAAGGCAAAAAGCGCAGATTGACAAAATGAAAGAGATGCTTAGCGTAAAAATACCTGAAGATTTCGAATATAAAGGAATCCCGGGACTTTCTCGTGAAATTGTGGAAAAACTTGAAAAATTCAGACCCCCAACTCTGTTTGCGGCAAGCGAAATAAGCGGTGTTACGCCTGCTGCGATTGACATTATCCATATGTATATCAATATGAGGAAAAAGAAAAGTTGACAAATTTTATCTTTTTGTATATAAATAGGCCTTAAGGGTTTAAAATGAGAAGATACATAAGAGATAAAGAAATAGAGAAAAAAATAATCGATTATTTAGCGGATAAAGGGGCTAAAAAGATAGAAATTTTCGGCTCGTACGCAAGGGGTGAGGATTATAACGACATTGACGTAATAGTCGAGTTTGAAAAGGTACCTTCATTGTTTGATTTTGTAGGATATAAAATGGATTTAGAACAAACCGTAAAAAAAGAAGTAGACCTGCTAACTATTGATTCTATAAGTAAATATATTCAGCCTTATATAAAAAAAGAAAGGAAAACAATATATGAAAAAACCTAAAGAAGATATTGTTTATTTAAAACATATAAATGAATTTTGTGAAGATTTAAAAGAATATTTTTATGAAATAGGCAGTTTTGAAGAATTTTCTAAAAATAAGATGTATCAAGATGCCGTATTTAGAAAAATTGAAATAATCGGTGAAGCGGTAAGTAATATTTCAAATGATTTAAAAAGCAGATATTCTGATATTCCGTGGCAACAGATAAAAAACATGAGAAATGTTATTATACACGGATATTTTGGAATTGACAAAAAACTTGTTTGGAATCTTCTAATTAACGAAATACCTGTTCTTCATGAGCAGATAAAGAAAATTATAAAGGATTTGAGTTGACATACATTTACGTTTATACTGCTGATAAGGATAAATTTAAAAGAATTGAGAAAGCCGTTGAGGTTGCTAAGAGTCTGGATGAAACACTGGTTTTTTGCGTAAACGATCTTGAAGCTATTGAAGAAGTTAGAAAAAACGGGTTTAAAGCCATGAACGTGGATGCAATTGCGGATCTTTTTAATCTGAGTGACGGAAGCGACACATTTTATATATCCACGCCCGAAGATACAACGTATCTCAAAGCCGCATTTGCAAATGTAAAGGAAATTTAATTAATGGAGAATTGAGAATGGAAAATGGAGAGTTTAATATGAATAACGAAAAAAACGAAAATCAAATTCAGGAAAAACCGTTTAATTTCGGTAAGTTTATATTCGGAATATTTATAGGACTTTTGATACTGACGGGAATTATTATTATGGTTCCTTATTTTTTAATGAAGTGATATCAAAATAAAATCTGCTGCCTTTTCCTTTTTTGCTTTCGATTTCAAGGTGTGTTTTGTGGATTTTTAAGATCTTTTCCACTATTGCAAGGCCGAGCCCTAATGAGTTGTCCCAGTCGTTTTTTGCTATGCGGTAGAATTTTTGTTTGATAAGTTCTATTTCTTTTTCTTCAATGCCTTTGCCTTTGTCGATTACTTCAAAATTTTCGTTTATATTTACGGTTATTTCCTTTTTCGAATATTTCAGTGCGTTTGAAATCAGGTTGCAGATTACTATTTCCATTAATGTTTTATCCGCAAAAATAGAAGTTTTTTGACAGTTTAAGACAATTCTTTCACTGTTGAAACTTTCAATTATGTTTTTTGCCGTTTCGCACAGGTCAAACTCCGTAAATTTCACCTTTACCTTTTCGTTTTCAAGCCTTGTTATAAGATATAATCTGTCAATAAGTTCGCTGAGTCTTAGGGAGTTTTTTCGGATTTTGTTTAAAAATTTTTCATTCATTTCTTTAGGAAGTTTGTTTGAAAGTATTGTTTCGATATAACCGTTTATAATCGATATAGGATTTTTAAACTCGTGCGAAATTGCGGATATGAGTTCGTCTTTTGAGGAATTGAGGATTTTTAGTTTTTTGTTTTCTTTTTTAAGTTTTCTGTTTTCTTCTTTTAGTCTTTCAAGTTCTTTTAATTCTTCCGAAAAAAAGATTTTTTTTAAAAAATTTAATTTTCCATTGTCCATTGTCCATTTTCCATTTATTTAAGTTTGTATCCCACGCCTCTTACGCTTTCGATAATGTTTCCGACTTTATGGTTTAATCTGTTAATTGCTACGTTTACGCTTTTTTCGTTTGTACTGCCGAGCTCTTCCATAATTTCCGGGCGGCTGAGGGTTCTTTTTGGGTTTTTAAAAAAGAGCTCAAGCAGTCTGAATTCAGAAGGCGTAAGGGGAATGTCGATGTTTTCGTGTGTCAGGGTTCTGCCGTTTAGGTCAAGGTGATAATCTTTATATGAAATTACACTTGTAGATATGCTGTAGCGCTTTAAAACCGCTTTTATTCTTGCTAATAGTTCTTTCATGTTAAAAGGTTTGGTTATATAATCGTCCGCGCCCCTTTCGAATCCTTCGACAATGTCGTCTTCATCCGCTTTTGCCGTCAAAAATATCACGGGGATTTCATAACCTTCCTCTTTAAGCTTTTTTACAAACAAACTTCCTTCAACCCCCGGGAGGTTTCTGTCAACTATAAGCAGGTCCGGATTTTCTTCTATAATGAAATCTTTTACTTTTTTCGTATTGGTAAACCCTACGGCGTCGTAGCCGTTTTGCTGAAGGGTAAATTCTAATAGTTCCAATAAATCCTCTTCATCTTCAATAATTGCAATAGTTATCATTTTTTAACCTTTGATTTTCCATTTTCCATTGTAACATTTTACATTTACAATTCAAGCCCCTCTTTTGCAAAAAGAAGATACGATGCTATTGTTTTGGAACTGTCGCTGATTCTTTCAAGTTTTTTGGCAATGTTTAAAATTTTCAGGATTTCATCGATATTGTCTTTTTGTTTTACTTCAAGTACAAGCTCTTTGTATATTTCATCGGCTATTTTTTCATAGCTTATTATTGTAGAATATGCATCTTCTATCGTATCGCCTTTAACCGCAAGTTTAAGAGTGTCTATTGTTGAAAGGGCGTTTTGATACAAAGCGTCGATTTTTTCGTCTTCAAAATCGTATTTTTTTATAAACGCCTTGGTTGATTTTTTGATTTTGGCAAGGAATGAGCTTATTTTAAGATATGCCACAACCTCACGCAAAAACTCTCCCTGCGGATGGAAAAGGGCTAAAAATTTTATAACTTCGTTATCGAATTCTTTGAGGTCTATTAAAAAAAACTCTTCAGTGAGTTCTTTTTTCTTCAAAGATTCTTCAATGGCTTCAATATAGCCTACGAATTTGTTATTAATATCGTTCAGTGCCTTTTCAAAAGAGCTGAGCATTTCGATTCCTTTTTTCAAAATTATATCATTAATAAATAAGGCGGATTGTTATCTAAATGTTACCTAATGTTACCGAAATGTTATCTTTGTGTTTTACAATTTCGAAAACCAAAAAAGGAGAATGAATGAAAAAGTTAATTTTAGGTGCGTTAATTGCGGTGAGTTCTTTTGCATATACAATAAATGGAACGGGTGCGAGTTTTCCGTATCCCGTATATAAACAGTGGATAAAAAGCTACTATGAAACCACAGGTAACAAAGTAAACTATACCGCAACGGGAAGTGGTACGGGCATTAAAGAAGTGGCATACAGACACGTGGCTTTCGGGGGAAGCGATAAACCTTTAACACCCGCAATACTTAAAAAAGCGAAACTTTACCAGTTTCCGACTGTTGTGGGAGGAATAGTTTTCGGTTATAACGTACCGGGTGTGAACAGTCTTAAACTCAGTGAAGCGGCGATTAAAGGTATTGTTTTAGGTACAATCAAATACTGGGACAACCCGTTAATCGTAAAATACAACCCTGATGAAAAACTGCCTCACAAAAAAATTATTTTCGTTCACAGAAGCGACAAATCGGGGACAACTTTTAACTTTACATATTATTTAAGTAAAATGTGTAATACATGGAGAAAAAAATTCGGTGCGAGAAAACTAATCAACTGGCCTACTGACGCGGACGGAAGAGGTATTGCCGGAAAAGGAAACTTCGGAGTTAGTGCGGCTATAAAAACAAACGACTATTCTATAGGTTATGTTGATTACGCCGATGCGAAGAAGAACTCCCTTAAAATGGCAACGATTCAGGCGGCTGACGGAAAATTTGTAGCGCCTACACCTGAGAATTTCGCCGAAGGTGCGAAATATGCGGGATTTGATCCTAAAAAAGACTTTTATAAAATAATCGCTTATCCTAAAAAAGGTTATCCGATTATCGCATCTACATTCATTCTCGTACCTCAGGAAAAAGTGGATACCGATAAAAAAGTAACGGCGTTTTTTGATTATGCGTATAAAAACGGAGACGAGGCGGCGAGCGGACTCGGATATATTCCGCTACCTGCAAATGTAAAAGAGCAGATTAGAAAATACTGGGCTGATAAAGGCATAGCCCCTTCGAAATAAAAAGGTCTTTAAAACCTTTTTTATTTTCAATAAAATTATAAAAATTAAAGGTGGTGTATGGAATCGATTTTCAGAAAACTTTCTTCACTTAGCGCCACGCTTATTTTGATATTGCTTTCAGCGATATTTGTTGTATTATTTATATACGCAAAACCTGCTGTTAAAGAATACGGGCTTCATTTTTTAATCGATCCGAGATGGGATGTTAGCGTTGAGGTAAACACACCGAAAAATCCGGATAAAATTCAAAAAGACAAATCCATTGCCGCCGCTTCAAACGATACGATTCCTACCGACAGTGGGGATATTTCAGTTCCGACGGACAGTGAGGATATCGCCATACCACAGGATAAAGAAGATGTATCAGTACCTCAGGATAACGACGATATTGCACTGCCTCAGGACGGGGATATAACCGGAACAAACGTAAAAACGATTTACGGAGGACTTATTCCGATAGTCGGAACCGTTCTTTCTACAATACTCGCTATGATTTTTGCGGTTCCTATAGCCATGGGAATAGCGATATTTTTAAGTGAAATAGCACCTCCTTTTATTGCGAAGCCTGTTGGTATTGCAATAGAGCTTTTGGCGGCGATTCCGAGTATTATTTACGGAATGTGGGGGCTTTTTTATTTTGGGCCTCTTGTTGCGGACGTATTCGGCGGAAGCAGTGTTTCCCTGCTTGTGGCGGGAATGGTGCTGGCGGTTATGATTATACCTTTTATGGCGTCTCTTACAAGAGACAGTATGAACACCACTCCGAATGTTTTGAAAGAGTCGGCATACGCTATGGGAGCCACGAAATTCGAAGTTATCAAAGACGTTGTTTTTCCGTATGCAAAGCAGGGGATTATCGGAAGTATGATACTCGCACTCGGGCGTGCGCTGGGTGAGACTATGGCGGTTGCATTTGTCATCGGCGGGGTTTTCAGCTTTCCGCACAGACTGATAGATCCTACGGTATCTATTCCTGTAGTGCTTGCTAACAATTTTGCCGAAAGCAGCGGTATGAGTCTGAATGCGCTCTTTTACCTGGCGCTTATTTTATTTGTAATTTCATTTGCCGTTATAAGTTTTGCTAAATTTTATTTTCTTAGGGAGAAAAGGTAATACAAATGGAAAATGGAAAATTGAAAATGGAAAATTTTTTAGGAGCAAATAAATGAGACTTTTGATTAATAAAATCGTTTTACTGCTTTCAACACTCAGTGCGGTTGTGGGTCTCGGGTTTTTGTTTTGGATACTTGTTACCCTAACAATCAAAGGTATAGGTGCGATTGATTTGCATATTTTTATGAACGATTTGGTAAACAACGGTCTTAGAAACCTGCTCGTGGGGCAGTTTGTTTTAGCGTTTATAGCCGTGATTATAGGTGTTCCGATAGGTATGATTGCTGGGATTTATCTTCAGGAATACTCTTTTGGTAATAAATATGCCGAGTTTATCAGAAATCTAAGTGACGTGATGATGTCGGCACCGTCAATCATTATAGGTACGTTTGTGTATGCGGTGGTTGTAACACCCGTAGGGCATCAGAACGGCTGGGCCGGTGCGGTTGCGCTTGCGATTATGATGATACCTATTGTGGTAAGAACGACTGACGATATGCTCGGGCTTGTCCCGAAAGAGCTCAGGGAAGCCGGAGTGGCAATAGGCGCCCCGAAATACAGGGTTATTTTCGATATTATTATAAAAGCGGCGAAAGTGGGTATTATGACGGGAATTTTACTGGCTTTTGCAAGAATAGCGGGTGAAACCGCTCCTCTTTTATTTACAAGCGGAAACAGTGAGTATTTTACCTTGAATCTAAATGAAACTTTCCCGAGCTTAACGGTGGCGATTTACAATCTTGCGACAATGCCCGATCCGAATCTTGTAAGAATCGCATGGGCGGGTGCGTTTATACTTACGCTTTTTGTTTTGATAATCAATCTGCTTGGAAGATACATAATAAAAGATAAAAAGTGATAAAAATTGAAAATGGAGAATTGAGAATGGAAAATAGAGTAATGGATATAAAAAATTTCAGTTTTACATACGCCGGGGCGCCCAAGCCTTCGCTTAAAAACATTAATTTACCTGTTTACGAAGGAAAGGTTACTGCACTTATCGGTCCGAGCGGATGCGGTAAATCGACACTTCTCAGAAGTCTTAACAGAATTCATGACCTGTATCCCGGCAACAAATACGAAGGCGAGATTCTTCTTAAAAACTTTAAAACGGGAGAAATGGTAAACATACTTGAATTTAAAAAAGAAAACGAGCTTATTAATCTTCGCCAAAGAGTTGGAATGATTTTCCAAAAACCGACACCGTTTCCAATGAGTATATACGACAACATCGCTTACGGACTCAGACTAAAAGGTATCAAAAGCAAAAGCGAACTTGACGGACGTGTGGAAGACGCCCTTAAAGGCGGGGCTTTATGGAGCGAGGTAAAAGACAGACTGAATGACGATGCAAGGGGACTCAGCGGCGGACAGCAGCAAAGACTCTGCATTGCCAGGGCCATTGCGGTCGAACCTGAAGTGCTGCTTATGGATGAGCCGACAAGCGCGCTTGATCCAATTTCCACGCTTGCCATTGAGGAACTTGTAACACAGTTAAAAGACAAAGTGACAATAGCAATAGTAACCCACAATATGCAGCAGGCAAGCCGTATAAGCGATTTTACGGCTTATATGTATCTCGGAGAGCTTGTTGAATTCGGGGAAACCACTCAGATATTCCTTAATCCGAAAGTTAAACACACCGCCGATTATATCGCCGGAAAATTCGGATAATATTTCAGGATAAATTTTATCTTTATTTACATATTTCTTTTCTTTTTGTAAAATTCTTAAAAAAAAAGAGGATGTAATGGAATTGCAAACCGTCTCAAAACTTGAAAAACAGGCTCGTAAATCCGTCGGTATAGATTTAATGCGTCTGGGTATCGCGCTTTTGTTTATTGCAGTGGTTGTAATTTATACCTATGCGAAAACCGGAAATGTGCCTAATAATCTTTTTTTGGTGATAGCTACCGTTTTCGGGGCTTATATGGCTATGAATATAGGTGCGAACGATGTGGCGAACAATGTTGGACCAGCAGTGGGAAGCCGGGCTTTGAGTTTGGCGGGGGCTATAATAATAGCCGCGGTTTTTGAAGCGGCGGGGGCTCTTATCGCAGGGGCTGACGTTACTAACACCATAAGGAAGGGAATTATCGACCTTTCGGCTTTTCAGGGAGATGTAAACGTATTTATCTGGGCGATGATGTCCGCACTTTTGGCTGCCGCTCTTTGGCTTAATCTCGCAACGGCTTTCAAAGCGCCCGTTTCAACCACCCATTCTATTGTCGGAGGTGTGATGGGCGCGGGTATCGCCGCCGCCGGGTTCGGTATCGTTCACTGGGGGACAATGGGTAAAATCGCCGCTTCTTGGGTGATTTCCCCCGTACTCGGAGGGATTATTGCGGCAGGGTTTTTATATGCGATTAAAAAAACTATTGTATTTAAATCGGATATGGCAAATGCTGCTAAAAAATGGGTTCCTATTTACGTTTCAATTATGACCTGGGCGTTTGTTACGTATCTTACGATGAAAGGTTTAAAACACGTTTGGGTGAATATTACGGACGTTTTGACGTTTTTGCCGCATACTAAAAAACCTACCTTCGGCGTGGCTTCGGTTTTCGGTTTGATTTTAGCCGTAATAGTATATTTTGTAATGGTTGCAAAAATGAAAAATTCCGACAGTGTAAACACAAGAGAAGGTATAAACAAATATTTTACGGTGCCTCTTATATTTTCAGCAGCGCTTTTGAGTTTTGCTCACGGTGCGAATGACGTTGCGAATGCTGTGGGTCCCCTTGCGGCGATTTCCGATGCCGTTTTGAGCGGCGGAATCGCAAGCAAATCGGCCATTCCGTTTTGGGTTATGGCTATAGGTGCCCTTGGTATTTCTATAGGTCTTGCACTTTACGGACCGAGGCTTATTAAAACCGTGGGTGACGAAATTACGAAAATAGATCCTATCAGGGGATTCTGTGTGGCGCTTGCGGCTGCGATTACCGTTATTATTGCTTCACAGCTCGGGCTTCCGGTAAGTTCCACGCATATCGCCGTAGGTGCGATTTTCGGTGTAGGGTTTTTAAGGGAATGGCTTCATCTTGTGGAACAGAAAGAAGACGAAATCGAAAAAGAGATAGAAGAGGCTGAAAAAAGACTTAAAACCTATGAGCTGGAATTAAACGATTTACAGCATAAAACAGATAAAACAAAAGACGATTACAAAAGAATAGTGGAGCTTATAGAAGTGACGGAGGATTTGGAAAAAACCATAAAAAGATTTAAAAAAATCCTTAAAAAAGAAGAAAAGGTAAAATACGTAAAAAGGGATCTTTTCAAAAAAATTATCGCCGCGTGGCTTATTACGGTACCCGTAGCGGCTGTGCTTGCGGCAATGATTTTCTTTATGATTAAGGGTATGATGTTATAATTAATGAAGAATGTAAAATGATTCAATGGAAAATGTTATTTCCTTTTCCTTTTCCTTTTTTATATTATGTTGTTATATTTAAGGTGTCTGACACAATATAAGTAAATTGTTATACCAATCCCTAAAATAAATCAAACATTTATTTTAGGGGAGAGGAAAAGGAAAAGATGAGGGGAGAAAAGGAAAAAAAGTGAATGTAAGAGTTGTTTTGTGTTTTGGTATTATATGTCAAATTAATTCTAAATAGTGCATTTTTAAAAACTGGAAACAACCGAATTTAATATTTAATCATTTCCATTCGGTATAAAAAACCGCTTTGATATAATTTCTCGAAAAAAAGGTGGAAAATGAAAATAGTTTTTATGGGAAGTCCCGATTATGCGGTTAAAATTTTAGACGAACTTAACAAAAGATATGAAATAACGGCGGTATATACGCAGCCGGACAAACCGGTGGGAAGGAAAAAGGTGTTGACCCCTACACCTGTAAAACGGTTTGCGATTGAGAAAGGACTTAATGTATATACGCCTTCATCTTTAAAAAACGATGAGATTATTTCATCGTTAAAGCCTGATTTTATTGTAGTGGCCGCATACGGGCTTCTGCTTCCCGAAAAAATTTTAAATATTGCGCCTTGTATAAACCTGCACGCTTCGCTTTTACCTAAATACAGGGGTGCAAGCCCTATTCAAAGCGCAATTTTAAACGGGGACGAATATACCGGAATTACGGCAATGCTTATGGATAAAGGGCTTGATACGGGAGATATATTATCGTGGGATTACACGGAAGTAGGACGTAAAACAAGCATAGATCTTTTTAATGAACTTGCAGTAATTGCTGCAAAACAGACTCCTTATGTGATTGATAATTTTAATAAAATTAAACCTTTAAAACAGATAGACGCCTTAGCTTCATATTCGCCTAAGATTAAGAAACAAGACGGTTACGTAACTTTTGAGAGCGCTTTAACAATTGACAGAAAATACAGGGCATATCAGCCCTGGCCCGGAATTTACTGCGATACGTTTAAAATAAATGAAATGGAACTTCTCGATACGGATTCCGAAAACAGAGAGGGTGAAATTTTGGAAATAAACGACGGTGTAGTTGTTGGATGCAAAAAAGGAAAAATAAAACTCGTTAAAATTCAGGTTCCTGGGAAAAAAGAGATAAAAGCCGTCGATTATGTCAACGGGAAGCGTCTGAAAGCGGGGGATAGTGTTTTATAAATTGAGAATTCCCCGAAAAATCATAAATTTTTTGGATTTATAGGGAAAATGTAAAATGAAAAGTGAAAAATTATCAATCATATATTTAGAAAAAACAGATTCGACGCAAAAGTATCTGATTGAAAAGATTAAAAACGGCGAAATAAACCCTCCCGTATGTGTTTGGAGCGAGTTTCAAACGGACGGTATCGGAAGCCGCAACAATAAATGGATAGGAAAAAAAGGAAATCTTTTTTTTTCGTTTGCCTTTGATGTGCGGATTTTTAAGGGTGTTCCGATGCAGAGTCTTTCGATATATTTCGGATGGATATTTAAAAAAACATTAAACGAATTCGGAAGCAAAGCGGTAATGAAATGGCCTAACGACATATATTTAATCGATAAAAAAGTATTGAAAATAGGCGGTGTCATAACTTCTTTAACCAAAAACGCCGTTGTTTGCGGTATAGGTTTGAATACGGCTTTTCCGCCTTCTAACGAATTCGGCAGTTTGGATATTAAGGTAAAAAATGATAAAATTCTTAAACAGTTTTTTGAGCGTCTTGAAAGGCATACGGAGTGGAAAACCGTAATCGAAGAATTTAGGGTTGAATTTGAAAAATACAAGCAAGTTTTTTCCATTGAAGGCAGTTTGGCCGAAGACGGCAGTTTAGAAAACAATAAAAAAAGGATATATTCAAAACGATGATAGAAATAATATCTGTGGCCAACCAAAAGGGAGGAGTCGGTAAAACCACCACTGCGGTAAACTTGGCGGCTTCAATCGCCATTACCGAAAAAAAGGTTTTACTTATAGATGCCGACCCTCAGGCTAATGCAACTTCTTCTTTGGGATTTTTGAAAAGCGATTACGAATACAGCCTTTATCATGTCTTAATCGGCAGCAAAGATATAAACGACACCATTTTAAACACCCTTATCCCCACGCTTCATCTCGTACCTTCGAACATAGGTCTTGCGGGAATAGAAAAAGAAAGCGAATATTTGGATAAAAAAGAGCTTACATTAAAAGAGCGTATCAGGGAGCTGAAAGACGATTACGATTATATAATAATAGACACGCCTCCAATGCTCGGAACCATAACGATTAACGCGCTGAGTGCGAGCGACAGTGTCATAATACCTATTCAAACCGAGTTTTTCGCTCTTGAGGGGCTTGCCCAGCTTCTAAACACCATTAAACTCGTACAAAGAACCAAAAATCCGAAACTGAAAATAAAAGGGCTTCTTCCTACTATGTTTTCTAAAAGCAACAATCTCTCTAAACAGGTTTTTCAGGATCTTATCAACCATTATTCGAGTAAACTTTTTAAAAACAAAAAAAGCGGCAAATATATATACATTCCGAGAAACGTCAGACTTGCCGAAGCTCCGAGTTTCGGCAAACCGGTTATTCTTTACGACATAAAAAGCTCCGGCGCTTTGGCGTACGAGCTTCTTGCAAAAACCATAATAGAGGAATCCGAATAATGAAAAGATTAGGAAGGGGACTGAGCTCTATACTCGAGGATGCCGAAGCGGGATATTTAAAAGAACTTCCCACCCGCGGGGTTGAGGAAATAAGCGTATATAAAATAAAGCCGAATCCTTACCAGCCGAGACGTGAATTTGATAAAGAAGCCATAAAAGAACTTGCCGAGTCCATAAAAAAATACGGACTTTTACAGCCGGTGGTGCTTATAAAAGATAATGAAGAGTATATTTTGGTGGCCGGAGAGAGAAGATTAAGGGCCACTAAAATGCTTGGCGAAGAATACATTAAAGCCATTGTCGTCGATTATTCGAAAAACGATTTGAGAGAATATGCCCTTATTGAAAATATACAAAGGGAGGATTTAAACCCCATAGAGATTGCGAACTCCCTTCAGAGTCTGATAGAAGAGCACGGATATACCCATGAGGAGTTGGCCGGCAGCATATCCAAAAGCAGAAGTTATGTTACGAATTTACTCAGAATTTTAAATCTTCCGGAATTCGTTCAGGATAAAATAAAAAAAGGCGTCTTAAGCGTGGGACATGCGAAAGTGCTTATAGGACTTGATGAAAAAACACTGAAAAAGGTTGTTGACGAAATTGAAAAAAAATCGTTAAATGTCCGTGATACCGAAAAATTGATAAAAAAATTGAAAAATCCTAAAAAAGAGACGGAAGATGTCGTAATTGACAGAAAACTTATAGAAATTGCCGACAGATTTAAAAAAATGGGTCTTAAAATAGAAATAAAAAAAGATTCCATAAAGATTAATTTTAAAAATAGCGCCGATTTGGAAAAATTAGAAAAACTTTTAAATGTAATCGGTTAAATTTATGTTAAAATTCCAAAAAAAGGAGAATTGATGCTTGACCTTAATATAGGTGTGATGCTCATAGAAGCCGGTATTTTCCTGGTTACGCTGATTTTGCTTAAGATTTGGCTGTTTGAACCGTTGGTGAAATTTATGGATGAAAGAGATGAAAAGCTCAAAAAATCGCTTGAAATGATTAACGCTAACTCCGAAGATTCGAAGGAATTAGAAGAGGAGATTCAAAAAGTCCTTTCTCAGGCAAAAAAAGAAGCCAAAGCCATAAGAGACGAAGCGAGGGCTAAGGCTTTGAAAGACGCTAATGAAATGAAGGCTAAAAGACTTGCCGAAATAGAGGAGGCCAAGGCCGAACTTGCGAAAGAAATTCAGGCTGAAAAAGAAAGAATTTTGGCCGAATTAGGAAAAAGCAAAGAGGAAATCAAAACATTGGTAGAAAATAAAATAAGGAATGCGGCATGAAGAAATTTTTATTAGTTGCGTTTTTAAGTGTAATCGCTTTTGCTAACGAGGCGGCTGCAAGCGGAGGTACCGATATAGTTGCGAGGACGATTAACTTTTTGATATTCGTTGCAATCCTTTGGTATCTGGTCGGTAACAAAATCGTCAGTTTTTTCAAAAACAGAAAAGAAGAGATTGCAAGCAGGTTTCAAGAAGTTGAAAACAAATTAAAAGAGGCTAAACTAAAAAAAGAAGAACTGAGGGCTAAGCTTGAAGAGGCTAAAATAAAAGCGGCCGAAATAATAGAAGACTCTAAAAAAGAAGCCGAATTTATTTACGGTTCCGTTATAGAGGAAGCTAAGAACGAACTTGCATTGATGGAAAAACATTTCGAAGAAGCGAAAACGGCCGAAATCAGAAAAGCGAAAAGAGAAGCTATAAAAGCGTTCCTTGAAGATGTTCTTAAAGATGTGCATCTTACAAGCGAGGATGCGGCTAAACTCGTATTAAAGGTTGCATAATGGTAGTTGAAAAATATACAAAAGCGTTTTTGTCGTCGTTGAGTGAGGAGGAAATAGCCCCGGCTTATGAGGCTGTGGCAAGAATTGCGCTTGTTGCGAAAGAACCTAAATTTATTTTAATAGTGAAATCACCCCTGTTGAGCATTGATGAAAAAATTAAGGTGTTGGCTGAAATAGCTGAATATGACAATCCGAAATTTTTAAATTTTTTAAGAATAGTTCTTGAAAACAAAAGAGAAGATCTGTTTAAAGAAATACATACTTCTTTATATGAAAAAGTCTCAAGACATTTTAATACTTACGCCGGTGTAGTCGAAGGTAAGATAAGTGAAGAAACACTTAAGCAGATTGAAGACAAGCTTTCTGAAAAATTTAAAGCTGTAATAAAACTTCAATTAAACGAAAAAGATATTAACGGAATAAAGGTTTTCGTTGATATTTTAAACATTGAAGTCGCTCTCAGTGAAGACAAAATCAAAAACGATTTAATAAACAATATTTTAAAAGCAATCTAAAAGAAAGGAGTATAAGTGGTACAAGAAATCACTTCGATAATCAAGGAAAGAATTGAAAACTACGACTTAAAAGTAGACGTAG
>NZ_JBMYAU010000026.1:0-31073 GCF_053994455.1 Nautilia sp.
GCCCAAGGCCTTATTTCAAACTTTGGAAATTTTGAACCTATTACAGTAACACCAAAAAGAGTTAAAACTACAATACCACCTGTATAAACGAAAATTTGAAATAATCCTAATAATTTTTCATCCATCAAGATATAATAAACACCTAATAAAAACATCATCATTACAAATGCCAACACTGCAGAAACTGTATTTTTCTGGGTTAATGCCATAACAGCCAATATAACTGCCAATGCCAATATTAATACACTCATTATGCATCTCCTTTTGAAGCTTCATTATTTTCAGAGGCAGCTTCTTTAGTTTCTGCTTCAGCTTTTGCTTTAGCTGCTTCTTCAGCTTTTTTCTTAGCTTCCGCTTCGGCCTTTTTCTTAGCTAGCATTTCTGCTTTTTTTCTTGCTTTTTCTTCTTCCTCTTTTTTCTTTTGTTCAATCCAATCTTCCGGAACTTCAGGTTTTACCCAATATTCTTTGATCGCTTCATCTGTCCCATCAGTAATCATCTCAAATGTTCCGCCACTTAGTTTAATCGCTTTTTCCGGCTTTGTAGGACACACATCTTCACAAAGTCCGCAAAAAATACATATACCTAGATTAACTTCCGGCAGAGCTTTTGGTCTTTTGATTGGAAGAGGTTCCATAATAATTGCATCAACCGGACAAATTTTTGCACAAGCTTCACAACCTGTGCAAATATCATACCTAATTTTATGTTTACCTATAAAAATAGGTGAATGATGCATTGTATCATGAGTTACATCTTTAGTTGCTATTCTGGGTTCAGTTAATGCTTTTGTAACCCTTACAACTTTTTCTACTATATTAAAAAACATCTTAAGCTCCTAAAATATATATTTTTGCAAAAATAATCCAGACAAGGTTTAATATTGCAAGAGGAGTTAACCAGCTCCAACAAAATTTAAGCATCTGGTCTAATCTAAGTCTTGGGTTAGACGCTCTAATTGCCACCATAACCACTGCAAGTAGCGCAATTTTCAAAAATAACCACCAAAAGCTATCAAAGAAAAGCCCTTTATACCCCCCAAAGAATAAAACAACTGCAGCGGCGGACACAACAAGCATTTCAGTAAATTCTGCAAATTTTAAAAGAACATAATTTGTCCCTGCATATTCAGTATAGAAACCATAAACGATTTCCTGTTCTGCATCAGGAATATGGAAAGGCGGCTGTTCAAGAATACCAAGCATAGCTATAATAAAAATCACCGCACCAGGTAATAAAATTAAAGTAGTCAGCCATGTATTCTGAGATTGAATTTCATATAAATTCATTGTTCCAAATAATAAAGCCGGTGCTAATGCCGCTAGAAAAAACGGAGCTTCCATCGAAAGCATCTGTGCAAGTATTCTCATACCACCGAGGAATGAATATTTATTGTTTGAACCAAACCCAGTAAGGAATAATAAAAACGGCTCAACACCAATAAGCACTACCAGACCTAAAACACCATACTGAGTATCTAAAATTCCGTGACCGTTATTTATAAGCGGTGTCCAAGGGATTAAAATAACCGGAAGAGCCGCAACTAGAGGCGTAATAATAGGAATAATATTAAATAGATACGGATCAGCACTTTTAGGCGTAATCGATTCCTTTGTCAATAATTTGAATACGTCAAAAACCGTCTGCAAAGTTCCTGCCGGTCCATTAAAATGAGGACCTACCCTTTTATGAATATACGCTAATGTTTTTCTTGCAAAATAAAACACGAAAAATGTCCATGCAAGTAAAAATAATAGACCCGGAAAAACTAAAACATAAAATAACATTGCTCCAATACTCATCATCGCTCCTTATCTATCCAGGTCACCCTGACAGATATGCATACTTCCATAAAGAATAGGAATATCTGAAAGGGTTTTACCTTTTAGTAATTTATCAAGCATCATTGTATGATTTACACTTGGTGCTTTAATTTTAAGTCTGTAAGGACTTGTTGCTTTTTCCTGTGTTACAAGATGCATTAGAATCTCGCCTCTCGCCCACTCAATTCTTGAAACTGCTTCACCTGCTGGCATTCTTTTTGGCATTTTTACTAAATGATCTTTTTTAGGGTCCATTTCACCAGCTTCTACACCTTCTTCTATTTTTGCCATTGCCTGTTTGATTAAATCCATAGCTTGTTCAAGCTCTTTAAATATAATATAAAGTCTATCTCTTGCATCACCATTTTCACATGTCACATAATCCATTTCAAGTTTATCATAAGCAGCATAAGGCTCGTCTATTCTAACATCAACTTTTGCACCGCTCGCTCTTGCTATAGGACCGGCTAAATAATATTCGGCAACATCTTCAACAGTAAACACACCGTTACCTTTAGCTCTTGTATTCATTAACGGATTTTTCATAAAGATATCCGTAATATCGTCTTTTGTATCTTCAAATTTTTTAATTGCTTTGTTTATTCCGTCAAACCAAGCTTTATAATCATTAAGCGGATATCTGACCCCTCCCGGTTCTACGCATGCAGTTGCGATTCTTGCCCCTGAATAGTCTTCAAGAACGTCAAGGAAATATTCCCTTATGTCAAGACACCACATCATAAATGTATGAAGCCCCATTGTCCCGAAAAATCCACCAAGCGAAATCAAGTGAGATGCGATTCTTCCGGTTTCACCTAAAATCACTCTCATATATTTCGCAAATTCGGTAATTTCTTTACCTGCTATTTCCTCAACCGCCTGAGAATAACATATCATCGGATTAGGATTATCCATAAAACATATTCTCTCAACCGCTACAATAGTTCCGATAAAATCTTTTCTCTCAGCCAAATTTTCCAGTGCTCTCCATACATACCCGATATCGGGATCAATTTTTTCAATATTTTCACCGTTGGTATGCACTTTAAGTCTTATAGGACCGCTGGCAGGATGAGTCGGTCCCCAGTTTAGAACCGTTCTACTTCCTTCATGTCCTACATTTTCTTCATATTTCTCATACTCATCAAAATATTCTTCGGTAATATCATTTATGTTCTGTATTAGATTCTGCTCATGAGCTTTCCAGTCAAAATCTTTTCTAAATGGAAACTTACCATAATAATCTTTACTAATTAAGAAATATCTTAAATTCGGATGTCCTTTAAATTTAACTCCAAATGTTGAATATGCCTCAAGTTCATGCCAGTTAGCACTAGGCATTAAAGGTGTAATTGAATCGATTTCACATTTTTCGAGATCTCTTTCGATATCCACTTTAAGCCATACATTTTTTTTACCAAACAAATCTTCTAAAAAGTAGTTTACTTCAATTTTATTCTCATCAATAAAATCCGTCGGACTCACTGTTGAACAAGTTTTAACACCCGCTTGCTTTAAATCTTTTATAACGTTTAATAAATCATTTTTATTTTTAAGTTTGGCTTTCACCCATGTAGATTTGTAATCCTCTACATATTCCATATCATATTTGTTTAAAATATTTTTAATGTTTTCCATGAGAGCCCTTTAAAATTTCATTTGTTTCCAGAGGCCACCCTGACTTGACGCACTTGGCTCGCCTCTTTTGATTTTTTCTTTAAGTTCTTCAAGCCCGGCAATAATTGCTTCCGGTCTTGGAGGACAACCTGCCACAAAAACATCAGCTGGAAGAATTTCAGTCATATTTTTAATAACTGATACAGAATCGTTATATGGTCCTCCGTCGTATGCACAAGCACCTATTGCCACTACATATCTAGGTTCTGGCATCTGTTCATATGTTCTAAGTAAAGCCGGAAGGATTTTTTTACTTACAAGCCCCGTAATAAACATAATATCGGCCTGTCTTGGTGTTGGTGTCATGATATATCCATATCTTTCCCAGTCATATCTAGGCCCCATAGCAGCCAGCATTTCAAGTAAACAACATCCGCTACAAAAATGGACGATCCAAGGAGACTTACTCCTTGCATAATTAAAAAAATCAAGCACTTTTAGCATTTCTATACTCCTTCATACTAATCGTAATGGCTGCAAACAGCAATACACCGAACACCATGGCCCAGTTGAGGGCATCCGGGGAATCAGCAAAAACAAACAGGCTGAAAAACAGTCCGGCCATATCAAACACGATAAAAGCAATTGCGAATATGAAATATCCGAAATTCGCCTTCATAGGAACCTCCGAACTCGGAGGAAGACCGCATTCGAAGTGGTCGTTTTTGATTTCGCTCGGTGCAAGCGGCGCCACCGCAATTCCGAGCAGATAAAGCAAAATCACGCCGAGAAGCGTTCCCGAAGCAAAAAATAAAATTGTTCCCATTAAAACTCCTTTTTGGAAATATTATCAAAATGAATTCGTTACTAATTCAATTTATCAAATTATAAGCGAAAATTATTAATTACACAAATTTTATCTTAATAATGTCTTAATATTAGTTACCTTTAGTAATAAATGAATATTCAGTTATCTTACCATATTTCACACTTTTAAAAAACCCAGCTCCTTTTCTGTGTCAAAAGACGTTCTTTTTTCTTTTTCGATTTCCTCTATAAAATCCTCCGTCTTAAAAACGGGTTTTTTTCTCAGCGCGACCTTTAACGCGGTGTTTTTTATTACAACCTCTATCTGCGCGCCGGTGAGTTCGTACCCGCTGATTTTATCCAGGTCGAAAGAGTCTTCGTATTCGGCTTTTTTAGGAAGTTTCAGTTTCCACAGTTTTTTCCTTTCTCTAAAGGCTGGTTTTTCAAACGGCACCTTATAATCGAACCTCCTTGAAAAGGCCGCGTCAATGTTTTCAAGAAGGTTTGTGGTGGCTATTAAAAGACCGTCGAATTTTTCGAGCTGTTCGAGAAAAATATTCTGCATCTGATTGTGCATTTTATCGGCACTGCTGAAAGAAGAGGTCATTCTTCCGCTTAAAAACTGATCCGCCTCGTTAAGCAGCAAAACGGGTTTCATTTTCAGCTTTTCGCATATCGAATAATATTCATCGAACATTCTTCTTACGTTTTTTTCGCTCTCACCCACATACATAGAGAGTATTCTGCTCGAATCGAGGCTTAAAACCGGCTTTTCGAGCTCTTTGGCCACACTATAGGCCGTTAGCGTCTTACCCGTGCCCGGAGGTCCGTAAAAAATAATTTTAGCCTCAACGTCCGAGCCGCTTTTAATCCCCCACTCTTTTAAAAGGTTTAAAACCCTTTTATCTATCTGTTTTAAAAGAGTGTTTATCATCTCTTTCGTCTTTTTCGGCAAAACCACTTCGTCAAGCCCTTTTTGAGGATAGGTGTAATCGAAAAGACTCTCTTTTACAATATGTTCTATTTTATGGATTTTTTTCGGATGTACGAAATCGTTTAATATTCTTTCGTTAAGAAAATATATTTTCGTATATCCCCCGAAAGCTCCTATAAGCTCGTCGTATTCAAAAATCCCCTCGCTTATGAGTTTAGAGTTGTCGTCAAGCAGCGTCCTGTTTTTTATTCTTTCTATTTCATCCCCGCTTATAAGGTTTAAAAGATAGCTCTGCTCCCTTGCGTTTTCGTTTCCCGAGGTGTACTCTTCCTTTAAAAGGGCAAGAAAAAGAATTTCCTCTTTTTCATTAAGGGCGTTCTCTTCGATAAAATTATGTACGGGAAGTTCGGTTTTCGTTTTTTTTACCTTTTCCCTTATTGTGTTTTCAATAAGTTTCAGCTTGCTCTGAAGCCTTTTTATATTAGCCGATTCCTTTGAATAATTGGCTTTCATTCCACTTAACTGCTCGTATATTTCTATTCTTAAAAACTGATCGTGAAGATATTCGAGATGATCGCTGTAGGGTGTTTTTTCAGGTATCACCACATCAAGGGCGCCCTGTTCCAAAAGTTTTAAAAACGCCACCGACAAAGAGACGGAGGAATTGAAAATTTCAAGGACTCCCAAATCGTTGCTTTTAATCTGTCCCAAACTGCTTATTACTATCCACCCCTCTTCCATTAAGTTTTTTACGAGTTCGGTATATTCGAGCGCTTCTATTTTTTTCTCCGAAAAAAGCTCGGTTAAAAGGGTCCTTACCTTTACATCTTCGTTTCCTTCGATATACTCCTCAAGCATTTTCCTCAAAATCGAAACCTCATCCTCGCTTACAGAGAGCGTTTCGTATATTTCGCTTTTTTTAGGTTCTTTTAAAAAAAGCTTTATATTTTCCGTCATTCATATCCTTTTTGCAAATATAATATAATTTTACCAAAAAAAGGTTTTTTATGCAGTTTATTTATTTTCCCGAACCTTCCCCACGAATAATATTGACCGGAGACGAACATAAATACCTTTTCAAAGTAAGAAGATTCAAAAAAAACGACACCGTAAAAATAAGGACACTCAAAGACGATTACCTGTACGTTTACAAAATAGACGAACTCAACAAAAAAGAAGCTCTGCTCTCTTTAACCGAAAAACAATTAAAACCAAACAGACCGGAGAAATATTTTCACATAGCCTGGTGTATGATAGACCCTAAATACATAGAAAAGACCCTGCCTTCCCTCAATGAAACGGGTGTAAGCAAAATTTCTTTCGTTTACTGCGATTTTTCCCAGAGAAATTTCAAACTGAAACTTGAAAGGATTGAAAAAATATTAATAAATTCCGCACAGCAGTGCGGCAGAAGCGACATTCCGGAAATAGAGATAATAAATTCGAGCAGGGAGTTTTTTGAAAAATACAAAACGTTTTACGCACTCGATTTCGACGGTGAGGAAATTAAATGCGGCTTTTACAGCGAAAAACCGTTTTTAATAGGACCGGAAGGGGGATTCAGCGATAAAGAAAGGGGTTTTTTTAAAAACAAGCTGAAACTCAAAAGCTTTATTTTAAGAAGCGAAACGGCCGCCGTTGCGATTTGCGCCAAAATACTGCTGTAACGGCGAAAAAAGAACCCGGAATTTAAAAATACAAATTAATTTAATTATAATTATAAAAATTTCCTAATTTTAAAAGGCGTATGTATGTATATAGTCGTTATAGAAGACGAAGAGATGCTAAACGATACAATCACCATGTTTTTAAAAAGCGAAGGGTATGAAGTTTCTTCATTTTACAATTTAAAAGATTTTTTCTTTTCAGCCGACACATTTGAAAAACCCGACATAATAATAGCCGATATTTCCCTTCCGGACGGAAATTTTTTAGAAGAAATGAAAAAACACCCGAAAATGGTCGAAGGCGTCAAAACAATGATTATTTCCGGACAGACGGAAATACACAACATTAAAAAAGCCTTCAACCTCGGTGCGGAGGACTTTATAAAAAAACCTTTCGACTATGAGGAAATCCTTCTGAGGATAAATAAAATTTTCAAACAAAAAAATAGCAAAATAACCGACGATGTGTTTTACGACTTCGCTTCCAAAACGCTAACCAAAAACAACGGCAAAATTATTCTTTCAAAAAAAGAATCCGCGGTATTGGAGCTTTTTTTAAAAAACAGAGGAAAAATTTTATCCCCCGAATACATTATGGAAGAAGTATGGGGTGAGAAAGTGGAAAACAACACGCTTACCGTAATGATAAAAAGGGTAAGGGGAAAAATCGGGGACAAAAAAGCCATAGTTTCAAAAAGGGAGCTGGGTTATATTATGTTTTAGTCATTTTTATATCATATAAAGAATGTAAAATTTGCCGAAAGGGCACAAAGTAAAGGAGATTATGTTTTTTAAAAAATCATCACTGGCACAAATTTTTTTTCATGATATAAAAAACAAATTAGGAAGTGTGAAATTCAGTCTTTCCATGCTGAAAAATCCCAATATAAGCACAAAACAGAAAGAAAGCCTGCTTAATTCCCTGCTGATAACAGTTGATAAGGCAATTGACGTTTTTCAGGATTTTATCGAAACGGAAAAATTTAAAAAAGCACGGTTTTTAAAAACGGAAAAACTTGATTTAAAAGATCTTATCAGGGAAATTTTAAATGAGTTCGAACTTGACATAGAAAGAAAAAAAATAGACGTTTTTCCGAATCTTAAAAGCTGTATTATAAAAACAAACAGGGAATGGCTTAAAAAGGCGCTTTCCAACATTATTCACAACAGTATCAAATACAACACCGAAAACGGAAAAATTTTTATCGAAACCGAAAGGCAAAAAAAAGGCTTTTTAATAACTGTAAAAGACAGCGGTGTGGGCATGGACGAAGAAGAAAAGAGAAATCTGTTTAAAAAACACCGAACATCCGGAAAAGAGCACGGCACCGGAATAGGGCTTAATATGTCCAAAGCGGTAATAGAATCTTTCGGCGGCGCAATTGCGTTTAACAGCGCAAAAAACACCGGCAGCGTGTTTTTTATTTATATTCCCAAAAACTCAAAACAAGTAAGACTTAAAAAACTTGCGGCTGCTTTGTCTTCTTTTACCGTTATTTTATTTCTCGGAGCCGATTATTTTCTGTGTCTTATACCCCTAAAAACAAAAATAAGCAAAACACCCACTTCCGTGGTTTACGAACTGCAAAACGGAGTTAGGGCGATAAGCGATAAAAACGATGAAATAAAAATAACGGCATACCGAAATTTATTCAACACCCGTTCAAGAACAAAATTCATCATAAAAAAAGCCGACATAAACATCGATACGGCTTCTAATCGAATAACCGTGGTGGCAAACGGTAAAACAATCAAAAACAGGGGAACGGAATTCGAAACGGTGGTAAAAAAAGATTTTTTTGCCACAAGCGTTTATCAAGGGGAAATAGAAAGTGAAAACAACAAAGTAAAAGAAAACGAAGGTATTATATACAAAAACGAAAATATGTTAAAAGAGATCCTGCCTCCGAAAATAAAAAAAATAACCATAGACACAACCAAAGGTACGGCCGTAGTTTCATGGGAAAGCCGCTATCATAATTTTACTATTGTTTTCTCAAAAGACGAACATTTAAAAAAAACACCCGTTTTCAAATATAAAACCGCAAAAAAAACATTTAACGCGGATTTCTTGCAAGACGGCAAATGGTATGTTTCGGTTCAGAACGAAAAAGATTTTCTTTACTCAAAACCGGCGGTGTCAAGTTTCGTTTCGCTCGGGAACTACGTTAAAGCTTTAAAAGCATATAAAAACGGGGGTTTTGATCTTGCGGAAACATATCTTGATACGAGTTTACACACGATAGGGCACGACAGTTATAAACCGTATATTTTAAAAACGAAAATTCTTATGAAAAAACGAGAATTTTCCGAAGCTTTAAAATATGCAAAAACCGCCTGCTCCTTTTCTAAAAACGAAACCGTTTTATATTATACCGCCCTGCTTTATTACAAAACAAAAAAATACGACGAAAGCATAAACATACTTAAAAATATGAAAAAAAATGCAACTACTTATTCCCTCTTGGCATACGACTATTACGAAAAAGGCGATTTCAGACATGCCAAAACGTATCTGTATAAAACATTGGAGCTAAATGCCGATAATCGAAAAGCACTCGAATATATGATTAACATACAAAAAAAAGAAAAAAACAATTTTTTACTCAAATATTTCGAAAGTAAAATAAAGGAAACCGAATGACGCTTAACGAAGTGGTAAAAAAGTCCGATTTCATATTAACGGAGGGAAATAAAAAAATAGGCAAATTGACACTTGCCCTTTATTACTGCGAAAAAAAAAGAACGGTAATTTTTTCCTCCTATCAAAAATCGGTTTTTTTGAAAAGAATGAGCGCAATAGCGAATTTAAAAGACGACAGTATCCAAACGGCGTTAAGTACGGTAAAATTTTTCACCCTAAAAGAAAACTGGAACGATTACAAAAAACAATACGGAACGGAATATTTATTCGAAGACATTAAAAAAGCAGTTAAAAAACATTCCCCGAAAAACATCGTTTTTCACAGACTGGACATTCTCTTCGGAACAAATTCGCAGCAGGAGGTTTCCTTTTTTATGAAACAACTCAATATTTTTCAAAAAGAAAACAGGTGTAAAGTTTTCATAACGGTAATCCCCAACGGCGAAAACGAATCAACCATAGAAACGATTGAGGATTTTTGTGATTTGAATCTAGAAATACAAAAAGACAAAAACAGAATAATAAACGTAAAAAACTCCATTTTTCCTGTAAAACCTGAAAAATACCTGTTCTTATATGACAACGAAATAAAAATAACTCCTTATGAAAAAAATCCAACAACACAAAAAAAAGCGATTAACGTTTTGATAATCAGTGAAAACGAAGAACTTATAAATTTACACAAATACGTTTTTAACAGTAAATATTTTTTCGTGGACGAAGCGAAAAACATTTCCGAAATAATCAACAAAATACTTTCAGCCCCGGATTTGATAATATACAATCCAAAAGAAGAACATTTGGATATGAGCGTATGCAACACTCTCAAACAGCAGAGCATCCCCTCAAAATTAATCTATATAGCACAGACCGAATACGTCAGAACCGAAGACAAAATGAAAGCGCTCGAGTCAGGGTGCTATGAAATTTTTCCTGAAAATTTTGCACTGGGGGAATATATTCTTGAAATTGAAAAAATGCTGGATTTCAATTTTTACACACCCGTTTTAAACAGGCTTTTTATTAATAAGATTTTCAACGACATAAAAAGTTTCTGTGACGTTTTAGACTCCTTATATGAAGAAAAAGTTTTTTTTACAATTTTAAAATTCGAATCCGATTCGTCCCCGGAAAAATACGTAAAAAAACTCAGAAACACCGACATACTTTTTTATGATCAGAACAAAAGCCTGTTTATAATATGTCTCATCAATTTGAGAAAAAGAAACATAAAACCGGTTTTTAATAAACTTTTTTTGAAAGAAACGCCCGATGTCACGCTTTATGAAACGTATCAGTGGCCCGATGTGAAAGAGGAGATCTGCAAATGAAAAAATTTATCTTCCTGCTGTGTTTCGTCATACTTTCGGCTCTCGAAGTGGATGTTAAAGACCTTGAAAAAAAAGTAGCCGCCGATCCGGACGACATTAAAAACAGGATAATACTTGCAAGTTACTGCATAAAACGGGGAAACTACGAAAAAGCCGACAAATACGTTCAAGAGGTTTTAAAAAAGGATCCGGACAACGATTATGCAAAAAAAATGCAAGAAAAATTAAAAGCTTTTTTTATATACGACAGAATCGTAAAAAAATACAAAAACAAAAACGGCGCCTTAAAAACACTTTACGAAAAAGGGGAATACAAAGAACTTATAAAATTATACGGAGCGCTTGAAAAACTTTCTAAAATTTCAGGTACATCCCCTGCAAACAGAATCAACACCGCCAGGGCGGCCATGTGGCTCGGTAAATATAAAACCTCCCTGCATATTTTAGACACCGTCAAAAACAAAAAAAACATAGATTATTACGAGATAAAGGCCTATGACCTATTTTTCCTGCAAAATTACATCAGTTCAGAAAAATATTTCAAGATTTTATATAAAACAACGGGAGAAAGCACCTATGCCGAAAAGCTTATTGAAATATACCTGAATATCGGCGATATAAATTCCGCTCAGAAACTTTTATTCACATTAAAAAGAACAAAACCGCAAACGGCTAAAAAATACGAAACGAAAATAAAAAAAATACGGGAAAGCCGAATTGAAACTTTAAAGAAAAACTACAAAAAAAAGCCCTCTTTCGAAAATCTTGAAAAACTTGTTTACGCAATATTCGACACTTCCCCGGAAGAATCCGTCAAACTCGTAAAAAAATACATGATGTCACATCCCGAAGACAAAAGGGCAATAATATTCATAGCAAAACTGCTAACCTGGAGCGGAAACAATAAAGAGGCGTTAAAATACCTAAGCGAATTCCGAAACACCGATAATGCGGAAGCAAAACTGTTAATGGGAAAAATTCTGGCCTGGCAGGGTGATTTCGACAAAGCGGTTATATATTTAAGCGACGTATACGAACACGGAAACGACAAACAGAAATACGAAGCCGAAAAAATGATAGGTTACGTGTATTTTTGGCGGGGCGACAAAAAAGAAGCAAAAAAAGTCTTTACATCCGTACACAAAAAAAACCCGAACGACGAAGATGTAAAAGAAGCGTTAATGGTGCTCGAAAACAATGTAAAGCCTCTAATAAAAAAATATACAAAACTGCTGCAAAAGAACCCCGGGAACGAAGAGTTCATATTAAAACTCGGAGATTACCATTATATGCTGGGCAATTACGACAAAGCGGCGAAATACTATGAAAAATATCTTGAAATCCATCCTGAAAAAACAGAAATATATAAAACGTTAGGAGACATTTACCTGAAACTGAAAAATTATTACAAAGGATACGGAGACTGGGAATATTATGCCAATAAAAAAAACACTCCCGAAGCATACCTCGAACTTGCAAAAAGGTATTACTGGAACGGCTTTAACAAGGAGGCCCTGAAAGTGCTGGACGAACTTCTCAAAAAATATCCGCAATACAAACCTGCTTCCGGTTTAAAGGCGAAAATACTGAAAATAAACCCCAGATTCATAAATTCAAGCACTTCGGCCACAATAGACGAATATTACAATAAAAGAAGCTCCGCAATTCTCGCCTTAGGAGAAAGGGCGTATTTCGTCGGTTTATACGAAAGCGCCGCCGAATATTACAAAGAATATCTTTTTTTAAAACCGAATGATTACGACGTAAGGGAAAAATACGCCTTTTCTCTTGAACATTCCAGGCAGTATGCAAAAGCGGCCGGGGAGTTTTATTTGCTCATGTGGTACAAAAAAACACCTTTGATAGAGTATCATTACGCTTTCAACCTGCAAAAAACAGGTAAAATAAAAAAGGCGAAGGAAATATATCTCCGGCTTCTTCAAAACATTCCCAAACCGGTTCCAGATTTTATCAAAAAGTTTTTAAACGAATGGAAAAAAGCGTGGGAAAGTATGGATTTTCAACGATATGCTTCCTTTTATTCCGAAAACATATCACAAAATATTTACTGGAGGTTAAAAAAACAGTCCATTTTCAAAAAAGCCTCCTTTATAAACGTGGGAATATATGATCCCGTACTGATTTTTGAAAAAAACGGCATTTATAAAATCAGATTCTTTCAAGTATACGCTTCTGCGCCAAAAAAAGACAAGGGATACAAAACTTTGGAGATAAAATGTAAAAACAAAATATGCAAAATCATAAAAGAAACATGGAAGAAAGGAAAATACATACCTTACAGCAAAAACAACTCTTTTAAAAAATACATACAAAAAAACCTCAATTTAATCGAGAGAAAAAAAACCGAAATAAAATTTATAAAAAAACCGTATACCTCGTTAAACAAGGATATAAAAAAAAACGGACTGCTGTTGGCTGCTAATTTAAAAACGTCAAAAAAAGAAGAAAGCAAAGCGCTCGATTACCTTTATCTTAAAAACGTCGAAGCGACGCAAAAAAACGTAATTCAGCAAAATTTAGATAAAATATCCTCTGCTGAAAAAACCGCACAGGGGTATGTGTGGACGGCCTCTTTTACCGCAGAGTATTACCAAGACAACCAAAATACAAAAATGCTGACAAAAAAATATGTTTTAAAAAAACGGAATCTGTTTTTGTTTTATAAAAACTACACTCTCACACAGACATCGAATAAAAAAGGGTTTTTATACGGGGCGGGTATAGAGCTAAACTCTTTTTTATTCGATGTTTTCAGAGATAAAAGCGGAAAAAAAAACATAGGCTGGGACATACGATATTCACTCTCCCGTCCGGAAGGCTTCACACTGTTTTTCAACAGACACAACCTTGTTTATTCCAGAAAAAACGTATGTGCGGCTAATTTCAGCAAAATAAAAGCTGAGGTCACATCATCCTCAAAAAACATATGGTGGTCTCTTGCTTATGAAAGAATAGACGACTCGAACAACGCACTTACACCGCAGCTCGAATACGACATTAAATCATTTTCTTACGGTACAGTACCTTTTACGGCATATTTTTCAGGATGGTACCAGTTTAATACGAAACAGACGGCATGTTACTATTCCCCAAAAAAAAGCGATACCAATATACTGGGGATAAAGACCCAAAAAAATTTAGGAATCTTTAAAATTTTACTAAAAGGCGGGATAGGATACAGTTTTTTCGATAATACATACGTATACAAAATTGCGTTCCGCACAAAAAACAACAACCGTAAAAAATTTCTTCTGGATCTGATGTGCGAATACAGCAACACATCCCCCGTCAGTAAGAATTCCGATTACAAAAGTCTGGAATGTAAGCTAGAAGCGAGTAAAAAATGGTGAAAAAACTGATAATAATACCGGTAAGCGTTTTTCTGCTGTTACTCCTCGGTTATGTATTATACGCACTTTATACGGATTTCGCAAACATAAAAAACATTTTTTTAAAAACGGGAGTTGTAGTAATTTTGTTTTTTACATCCGTAATAATATTCAGATATATGTTTTTACTCTTTTTTTCAATACTTAAACTTATATTCAAATCTTCCTATGACTGGGATATGTCACAAATCTCCACACACAGAAAGGTTACGATAATAGTGCCGGCCTATAACGAAGAGGTCGTAATAGAAACATCCATAAAATCACTTTTAAAACAGACTTATCCTAATCTTGAAATTTTAGTCGTTGACGACGGTTCAAGCGACCAGACATACACAAAGGCGAAAAAATTCGAGTTTCAAAAAGGAAGACGTTCGTTAAGGGTTTTGACAAAACCTAACGGAGGAAAGGCAAAAGCCATAAATTTCGGCATAGAACATTCAAAAGGCTCTTTAATCATGGTGGTTGATGCTGATTCCAAACTGGATAACAATGCCGTTTTGCTCATGAGCAGATATTTTGACGACGAAGAAATAGCGGCGGTGGCAGGTTCTGTTTACGTAAGCAATCAAAACAACGTATGGACAAAACTTCAGGCACTCGAATATATCGAAGGGCTTAATATGGTAAGAAACGGACAGGCCTTTTTAAAACTCGTAAACATAATTCCCGGTCCTATAGGAATGTTCAGAAAAAACTCGCTTTATGACGTAGGTCTTTATGACAGCGACACGTATGCAGAAGACTGTGACGTAACCTTAAAACTTATTACCAAAGGTTATAAAATAGATTTCGAACCCGATGCTGTCGCATATACGGAAGCACCGGAAAACCTGCTTGATCTTATTAAACAGCGCTACAGATGGACAAGAGGTATTTTACAGGCCATTAAAAAACACAAATCCCTTCTGTGGCATTTTAAAATAAATCCCGCAGCCACTTTTACGATGTGGTATATGTTATTCGAATCGGTATTCTGGCCTTTTATGGACGTATGGACAAACATGTTCATTATATACGTATCCCTGAGTTCCGGTTTTAGCGTACTGATTGTTTACTGGTGGAGTCTGTTTACGGTTCTCGACGTAACCGGCGCCCTTTACTGTGTACTTGTAACCGGTGAGAAAATTTCGTTAATATTTTATGCCGTTTATTACAGACTGTTTTTTATTCAGATAATTAACGTAGCGAAAATATTTTCAACTTTTGAAGAATGGTTCGGTATAGAGATGAACTGGGGAAAACTGGAGAGAAAAGGGAATTTATGAATATTTTGTCATTTTTGGCCATGCTTATTCTGATAATAACTATAATTACACTTATATTCGGTGTAATCGCATATTTTTTATACAAAACAAGAGAAGCGAAAAAAAAGAAAACCGGTAAAAAACCGAGCTATAAAGAGGTGTTAGATGAAACAGGCGAAGAGTATTTATTTTTCGAAGAGTGATTCCCCCGGAGTGTTTTCGGTAATAAGCGCCTTTATACTCATACTGCTCACTTCGGGCTATATCGTGTATCAATTTCTTCCCAAAAACCAGAATTTCGTTTTCATACCATTCACAAAAGAACAAAACATTTACATACTTCAATCCGTCGAAAACGAAAATTACCTTAAAAGAATAAACATATCCCCGAAATCTTACATAAAAGGGATTAAACGGTTTGCAAAAAAACTTTCTTTTACAAACACCCCTATTAAAATAATAAACGAACACGATATTAAAACACTGAACAAAAACGATATTTTATTTATACTTGACGATTATTACATCTCCGAACAGACCCTTAAAAACATAGAAAATTTTCTTAAAAAAGGCGGAAATTTACTGTTTAATTACCATTTCGGATATTTTAAAGAAAACAGATTCGTAAAAGCCTCCAATATAGAAAAAATCACCGGTTTAAAATACATAACGGAAGCATTTTCAAAAAACAATTCCAAATTTTTCATACCGAAAATTTTATCACCCCTTTTGCTAGGTGAAAACGGAAAAAGGCACGACCTGATAATCTACGGAAACGATCTGCTCCCGATTTTCGAATCTTCTTCCACTCCGGATGCGATAATCACAAACTGGGCGATTACATCAACCCCCATATTAAACGGGAAAATGTTAAAAACAAACCAATCGGGAATTATATGGCACGGTTTTTACAAGAAAGGGAAATGGTTTTATTTTTCTTTCCCGGGTTACGTTTTTCTCGATATGCCCTCAAAAGTGTTTAAAAAATATTTCACAAACATATTCTCATATATGCAAAACGGATGCGTTTTGGCCAAATATCCTTTTATAGACAGTAAAAATGCCGTTTTTATTTCCGAAGACACGGAATATAAATACGAAAATATGATCCGCTTTGCAAAACTCGCACACAGCAAAAACATTCCCGTAACACTCTTTTGTGTAGCCAAACTGGCACAAAAATATAAAAAAATGACTAAAATCGCTTCTGATTTCAACAATGTGGAAATAGGTTCACACAGTTATTCGCACACAAAAATAATGGGGGAAAATATAGACAAGGTAAAAACGGAAATAGTAGGTTCGAAAAAAATACTTGAAAACATAACAGAAAAAAAAATATACGGTTTCCGTCCCCCAAGAGAAGAAATCGACAAAACAATGGAAAATTTTTTAAGAGAAGCGGGCTATGAATATTTAATGGAAAAAACAAAATACTATCTGCTTCCCAAAGAAGAATACAAACATCTTATAACAATATCGAGGCACGGAACGGATGATTATATATATTTAATGAATCTTGAGTGGAACAAGGAAAAAATCCTTGCAAAAATAATTCAGGAAACTGAAATGCTAACCTCCGTAAACGCGGTTTACACACTAAGCATACACACCCATCTTCTAAGCTACAAATCAAATATCGAAGTAATAAAAGAATATTTCGATTATCTCAAAGCCCACAGAGAACTAATCCCGTTAAAGGGAAGGGAAATTACCTCCCGTATAAAACTCAACGGCAACATCAAATTGACAAAACAGGAATTCAACGATAAAATATTTATATATATAAACAATAAAAACGATATTGAAATTAAAAATTTTACATTAAGAATATACTGGCCGAATTTAAAAAAGATTAATTTAATACCCGAAATTTCAAGCGTTAAAATAGATATAATCAGACAAAACGGAAAAGAAAAATACACGGACGTCAGAATAAAAGAATTAAAGCCTTATTCGACTATATCTTTAATATTGGAAAACAGTGATGATTAAAAAAATATTAATATCCCTTTTGACATTAAAAACAGCTTTTGCGTTTTACGTAGGGGTGGGCGAATTTACCGCCTGCAGCTGCAATAACAAAAGCTGTTATTATAAAAATTGCCCATTCGAAAAAAGAAAACCTCTTTACCGCTTTTTCAAAAAAGAAGCCCCTAATGTAAATTCGTTTTCGGTTTGGATAACCAGAAACTGGCGGGAAAACTGGTACCCGGCCGAAACGGTAAATAAATTCATACGTCACGGATATACACCCATTTTTATTTTTTACTGGTTTGCCGACGACATTTCCCCCTCTTTCGTAAAGAAAAACAAACAAAAATATTTCAGTACGTTAAATTCTTTTGCAAAATACCTACAAAAAATAAAAGGAAAAGTTATTGTGATATTGAATCCCGAATATAATGAAAACGGAATGCACAACTCACGTTTTTTCGATTTTATTCAGGCGGAATCCATTCTCATCCTGAAAAAAAGAAAAAACACATCAGTAGGCATCTGCCCCGGTGATTTCGGAAATTACGACCTGTTATGGGACGAACAGAACTGGGAAACATTCGCCCCTTCTATGAAAATAAGCTCCAAACTGGCAGATTTTATCGCTTTTCAGGAAATGAGGGCGCTTACAAAAAACAAAAAACACCAAATCAAACAAACCCCTTTAAGGGCCCTCGCCTTCGCAACCTATTTGCACAAAAAATATAAAAAACCCACCTTTTTGGCTTATTTGGCGGTTTCAAGTTATAAAGACGAAAACCTTCAGGCATACGTATTTAAAAAATTTGCAAAACTTATGCCGCTTTTCAAACATACGGCTTCATTAATCGGATTTAATGTGTTTCATTATATAGACGTACCGAATCATAAAGGTTTTTTTTCCACCGCCGAACAATATTTCGGATTAAAAACGGCCGATGGGATGAAAAAACCTTCTTTTAACGAATTTTTAAAAATCAAATAACGTTCAGTATTATCCCGGCAAGATTTAAAGCCTTGCTTCTGTGCGAGATTTTTCTCTTTATACTTTCATCAAGTTCTCCGAGCGTTTTTTCGAACCCCTCCGGAATAAACATAGGATCATAACCGAATCCCTCTTCCCCCCTCGCCTCGTCTATTACATACCCATGCATAAAACCGTGCACGGTAAAAACCCCGTAAACAGACGCGACGGCCACGGCCGCCGTATAAAAAGCGGGGGTTTTTTTTATTCCCCTTTTTTTAAGCTCACTTATAAGTTTATTAAGATTTTCTCTGTCATCAGCCCCCCTGCCGGCATACCTTGCCGAATAAATACCCGGTGCGCCTCCCAAAGCGGGCACGCTAATACCGCTGTCGTCGGCCAGAACTATGCTGCCCGGCAGTTTTTCATAAACCGCTTTTGCCTTTATTACGGCGTTTTGTTTAAAACTTTCCCCCGTCTCTTCTATCTCAAACGGTTCAGTAAGTTCCGTAAACGCAACAACCTCGTCGTTTTTGAAAAATTTTTTAATTTCTTTTATCTTCCCTTTGTTCGAACTTGCTATCACTATTTTCATTTTTCTCCTTTAAACCTTACCAGAAACATACCGCAAAAACTTTTATTGTCATAAATTTCCACCCTGTAAAGGGTGTTTTTTTTGTCAACGGCATATTTTTTCATAAGTTCATTTTTGGTTATTTTAACATTTGCTTCGTTTTTTTTAGACGAATAGCCTATAACGTTTACCCTTTTGGCGCTTAATACCTTAAAATATTTTTTAACCTCCACAATGCTCGGTATTTTTACGGTTCTTTCATTTCCGTCTATTTCTACGGTTATTTCGTTTAACCTGCAATAGTTTTTAAAATACTGTGGATACAGCACCGCAAGCCTGTGAAAACCTTCGTACAGCACGTAATAATTCTTTTCTTTCACCACCGTCACAAGCGGATTTTCACTTGTAAAAACGATTTTGTCGGACGTCACGGGAAAAAACCTTATAACTTTGTCTATTCCGCGTAAGGGCAAAACGGTATTTCCGTTTATTATAACCTCATCGTCTCTTTTTAGAAGTTTTTTAATATTCGGTATGTTTAAATCAAAACTTCTTTGATATTTTATTCCAACAATTTTCATAAACTCCTCAATAGCTCTGAGCTGATAATAAATTTTTGTGGGAAGGTCTTTTATGTTTTTGCTCGTTTCTATGGCAAAAGCGGGCTTGTTGTGCGTTATTGCAAAATATGTCAGCGACAGCCTCATCTGTTCGTCTTTAAATTTTGTTTTTGTGTTTTTTACGTTGAAAAAATGGTAATTTTTTTTCAAATCGGTATTTAGCGTTTCGGACACTTTTCTGGCTATATCGCCAAGATTGCCGAACTTGCCGGTTTTTATCTTTTCCTGATCAATTATACAGGTCTGTCCCCATGCCGCAGGGTTGAAAATTGAATTCTGCCATGAGTTTCTGTAAAAACCGTGGCCGTCATGAAGGTTTAAAACCATATCCACACGGGGGTTTAATATTATCTTTTTAATATCTTTTACTATTTCGTAATCTTTGTCTTTTTTTGAAATAAAAGCGAATTTTCTGTTCATATCCCCGTACACGCCTCTTCTGAACTTTATTATGGAATCAAAGTTCAGATTAGGCACCACCCACAAAGAGCCTTTTTCAATTTTATAATACCTGACCAAAAAAGAAGGGGCGTAATATCCCCCCGGTTCGTTGCCGTGTATCCCGCCTATCACAAGAAGCGTGTTTCCTGGGAAAGTCCCTTCTTTTTTATAAAGCTTAAAATGCAGACTGGCTGCAAAAGCCCAAACGGACAAGAATAAAATAAAAAACTTTTTCATTATTTCTCCGCAATAATTTTTAAACCGTCAGCGGTAAATTTTACGAAAATTTCTTTATTACCGCTGTATTTGTAATTGTCCGAAATATATCTTTCAAACATATCGACCCTGAAAATTTTCCTATGATCAATATTCTGATAGGGGATTATGCTTATGTCGTTAAAAAATATTTTTACGTGCTGATGTTTTTTGTTTTCAAAAACTCTTTTTTTATATCTTAAAAACTCTTCAAGGTTTTTACCGTCGATTTTTCTAAATTTTTCGTCATAAAAACTTTTATATGTTTCAAAATCGCTCTGTCTCCACGCTTTTCTCCATCTGTAAATAAAAGCCAGTATGTCGGCAATTTCTTTTTTGGTGGTCGTTAGGGGTTTTTCTTCGCTTATTAAAAGGAACGTTTTTTGGTAATTTATTTCATTTTTAAGTTTTTCGAGCATATCGTTATCCATCACTATACAGCCTCTTGTGTTGTTGTCGTCCCTCTCCCTTTTAATAGGCACACCGTGTATCCAGATACCGTGTCCGTTTTTATTGTTTATTTTATCGAACATATTAGGATATCCCGTCACAAATGCAAAAGGACCGTAAAAAGTGTTGACGTTGTTTATAAGGGCTTTTAACCTGTAAACTCCTATAGGCGTTTTTAAATCCCCTTCTTTTCTTTTATCGCCGTCGAGGCCCGTTAAAACGTTTATCCGATCAAGAAGCTCGATTTTTCCGGTATTTTCTTTATATACCTCTAAAATCTTTTCTTTTTTTATACATACCAAAATGTTTTTTTCCGATTCGTAATAGCCCCATTTTACATTTTTGTCTTTCAGTCTTTCAAGCCAGTAAGAATCCGAACATAACAGCTTTTCAATTTTATCGGCAAGAGTTTTTTCCCCTTCGTACCTGTATGTGTCGATTAGACTGTATGAATACAAAAACACTGCCGCAAAAAAAATCAAAAATCTCACCGTTTGCCTTTTTTAGGGCGAATTATATCAAATTATCTCAACAGGCTCCGAAAAATAATACCCCTGGGAGCAATCAACCCCGAGCGATTTTACTTTTTTAAATATACTTTCGTTTTCCACATATTCCGCAATGACTTTCATATTACCCTTTCTTGCGAATTCCACCATCGTTTCGACAATCATTTCCGATTTTCTGTCGGTAAGTATGTTTTTTATAAGACTTCCGTCAATTTTAAACCCGCTCATTTCAAAATTAAAAAGATAGCTGAAATTCGAATAACCGCTTCCGAAATCGTCTATAAAAATCTGTACGCCTTTCGATTTCAAATATTTTATAAATTCTATTGCGTTTTCCGATTCCGTTATGTTTTCGTTCTCAAGAAGTTCTATCGTTATTCTTTCAGGCTGCGGGAAGTTTTCAACCGCTCTTTTTATGTATGTTCTGATTTTAGCATTCTGAAAATCCTCCATATCCAGATTTAAAGACACCGACTCTTTTTTAGTTCTGAACTTTTCCAGGGCCTTTTTAAATACGCATATTGTTATATGCGGATAAAGATTAGCTCTTTTTGCAATGTCCAAAAACATATCCGGCGTATATATTTTTCCTTTTTCGTCCCTGATTCTCACAAGGGCCTCATACTTGAGCGTCCGTAACGTATTATTGTCGATTATAGGCTGGTAATAAACGATAATATTGCCGTTTTTTATAGCCTTTACCAAAACGTTAAGCATTTTCAGATTTTTCTCGAACTCTTTTATCGTGTCTTCAATTTCGCAGAAACAAAGACATTTTTGTTTTTTTCTTTTGGCGTATTCCAAAGCTATATCCGCCGTTGTTAAAAGTTTCCGTGTCGTTTTGCTCATTCCGCACCTGAATGTGAGAACGATTTCGTTTTCTTTTATATGGTACGGTTTTTCAAGTTCTTTAATTATTTTCATTACGAAAGAATAGTTTTTTCTTTTTTCACCGTAAGGCAGAGGCACGGCAAACTCGTCAACGTTTATGTGGTAGGCCCTGGAAAGTTTTTTTATCCTTTCCCTTATCATCGAAATAAGCCAGTCACCTATTTCCTGTCCGAAATAATCGTTAATCTCCCTGAACTTGTTTACATTCAAAATGGCGAGGTTGAATTTTTCCTTTTGCAGATCTTCAATCAGTTTGATTCTGTTGGGAAGATTAGTAAGCTCGTTGTACAAATAGTTTCTTAACATTTCGTTTTTATAAAAAACAATCGATTCGACGGCGCTGTTTATTTCATTTTTCAGTTTTTCGAATTCCGAATATTCCATTTTTTCACCAAGAGGCTCATATACACCCTTTTTTACCTTTTCCCTGAAATAGATTAATATCGTACCGATGTCTTTTCTTATTGTTTTCATATAATCGTAAAAAAAATAAAGCGTCAATATAAGCGCGATTCCCAAAATAAGAAAAATGATAAAAAATGTCTTTCTGTATTTACACATCTGTTCGTTTATGGGGAGTTTGACCTCCAACACACCCGCCAAAGCGCCTTTTTCAAAGCCGCTGTAACCATTAACCTTACTGCCGCCATGGCATTTCATACATTCGTTTTTTATTATCATGGGTTTATAATAGATAAGTTTATCTTTTGTGACTTTATAAAACGCCTCTCCTCTTTTTAGACGTTTTATAAAATCCTCATCATACGAAAGAAACCTGTTTTCAAAAAGAGAATAGACACTGATCTGCATACCAGTTTTACGGCCGAACCTTTTGAGTGTTTCGTCAAAATCCCTTTTGTCGGATGTTTTGGAACATTTCATAACCATTACCGCGTCCACCGCCGTTTTGGCGTCGTCCGCCTGATCTTCTATCAAAAGAGTGTAAATAATTACATATAAAAATATTAAAGTGGTTACTGCGCTGAAAAGAGAAAGAAGTATAATTTTAAACATTCTAATAAACAGATTGGTCATAATTTTCCTTTTCGAACAAATGTCCGAAAAACAATTATAACAAAAAAGGAAGAAGTATTAAACTTCCCCCAAACCGTATTTGATATGCTGTTCTTTTTTATGTTCTGAAATCAGATATCTCCAGTAAAGAACCGGTACTACAACCACCGAAAGAAGCGTGGAAGCCAGCACACCGAAGATAAGCGCGACAGCAAGTCCCTGCCATACCGGATCAAGCACGATTACAAACGATGCCAGAATAATTGCAAGGGCCGTTAATATAATAGGTCTGAACCTTGTAGCGGCGGCCTCTATTACCGCTTCGTTAATCGTTCTTCCCTGTTTGATAAGATCATTTGTAAAATCTATAAGAAGAAGCGAGTTTCTTACGACAATACCGGCCAAGGCGATAAAGCCTATCATACTCGTTGCCGTAAAATATGTCTTGCTTCCCATAAATGCAAGCGTAATCCAGTTCATTATAGCATGACCCGGCAAAACTCCTATAAACGTCAAAGGTACGGCCGCAAGCACGATTCTCGGAACCCTGAAGTTTTTATAGTAAGCGACCATCAAAAGATATATGAGCACGACGGCCACCCCGAAAGCGCTTCCGAGGTCCCTGAATACGTCAAATGTAAGCTCCCATTCCCCTCCCCAGATCAAATCGTACGTCTTTCCGGTTTTTTCGTCTACGGCTTTTAAATTCAGCCTCGGATTTCCGTCGTAAGTAATTTTATACCCGTCAATTCCTTTGTCTTTAAGCTCTGAGAATACGTCAAGAAGCGCATACAGACTTCCCCTTTTATCCATCTCGCCTGTAACCATCACCATAGGTCTCAAATCCTTACTGGTAATGATTCCGTCATAAGATACGGGGATTACTTTTACGACCTCTTTAAGAGGTACGAGTCTGTGCGTGGTCATGGACATCAGTTTGATTTTATCAAGCGCTTCTATGGAATTTCTTGCGTTTTTTTCAAATCTTACAAAAATCCCAACCTGATCTTTTTCATCCGGAATATGAGCAGTGCTTACCACGGCGCCTTTAAGCCCCATTCCGAGAATCTGCGCTATCTGTTCGGTACTGATTCCGAGAAGCGCAGCTTTTTCCCTGTCCGGTACGATTTTGTATTTTATTATTTCCCTGTCTCTCATTATGTCTATATCCACAACTCTTTTTGTGTGTTTATAGAGTTTTTCAATCTCTTCCGCAAGTTTTACCCTTCCGTTTTCGTCGCCTCCGAACACCTGCATAAGAAGAGTGGCTATTACAGGAGGTCCGGGAGGATCTTCAACGAGTTTTATATTCGCATTATGCAGACTGCACTGTTTTTGAATAACAGGCCTAAGACGTGAAACCATATCGATGGAGCTTTCTTTTCTGCCCTCTTCTTTAGGGTAGAGATTAACCCTTATTTCGCCTATGTTTTCACCCCTTTTCATCGAACTTCCCCGAAGCAGACCGTTAAAGTCCACCACGCCCGTGATACCTATAAACTGTTCGAAGTCCTTAATTTCCTTTTCTTTCGAAAGAACGGAAGCCACACATTCGCTTACCTCTTTAGTCGAATCAAGAGAACTGCCTTTAGGCAGATCTATGGTTATGTTAAACGTGTTTTTATTGGCGGAAGGCAGCATTTTAAATAAAACTATTTTAAAAGCGGGCAACACCATTGAACCTAAAAGCAGCGCTATAAGCCCGGTAAAAAACACGACCCTTTTTATTCCCGAAGTCAAAAGAGGGTTCAGTATATTGTAAAAAACCTTATATGTTTTGGTTTTTCTGATATCGAACGTTTCGTGATGCTCCCTTTTTTTATGTTCGGGCAAAAACTTCACCGCCGCCCACGGGGTGAACATATACGCGATTACAAGAGAGGCTATCATAGCAACCGGAACGTTGAAAGGAATCGGCTGCATATAAGGCCCCATCATACCTGTTACGAAAAACATAGGGACAAAGGCGAGAATAATAGCCAGAGTGGCTATATTGGTCGGATTGCCTATTTCGTTTGTCGCAAAAATGGCCGCATATTCACGGGGTTTGTCCCCTATTTCAAAATGTCTGTGGATGTTTTCTATAACGATAATGGCGCTGTCCACCAAAAGCCCGAGCGAAAGAATAAGAGCAAACAGCGTAATCCTGTTAATCGTCTGCCCGGCAAGCATACCGATAAACAATGTTACAGATAAAATCAAAGGCACCGTAAAAGCAACGATTAAAGCCTCTCTCCATCCCAGCATGACAATAAGCAGTATTACAATGATTCCAAGTGAAATCAACAGATGGTAAATAAGCTCGTTAACGGCATGGTTGGCTTTTTTACCGTCGTTTCTCGTTACATAAATATCAACGTCTTTAGGAAGGCTTTTTTTAAGCTCTTCGGCTTTTTTTATTACGTCGTTTGCAACGAATACGGCGTTTGTACCCCTTTTTTTACCGATAAATACGGTAACCTGATTTAATTTTTCGCCGATTATCCTTTTGTTTTCCTCAAACGCCTTGCCCGCTTCGAAATATGTTTCGTGTTTGTTTTGAAAATCCACTCCGTTCTCGACCTTAGCTATGTCTTTAATATAAATAGGCCTTCCCATATAATTCGCCACAACAAGATTTTCAACATCTTTTACCGAATCTATAAACCCGTCGAATTCGACCGGAATGGAATATTTTTTATTATCCACACCTCCTAACGGATAATCCACGTTGCTTTTGTTAAGAGCCATCGCAATCTGACCGAGGGAAAGGTGATAAGCGGCCAGTTTTTCGGGATTTACAATAATGTTAAACTGTCTTTTGTGTCCGCCTTTGATACCAATTATACTGACGTTTTTCACCGCGGCAAGAGGTGAAAGGAGCCTCTGCGCTATTCTGTAAAGCTGTGCGTCGTCGTATTTTTTGCTTGAAATAGCCAGGGTTACTATAGGCACTTCGTCTATATCGATAGGTTTAACAAGCGGTTTCCACACCCCTTTTGGAAGTTTGTCCATATTCTGCATAACCCTGTCGTAAAGCTTGGAAACACTTCTGACTTTGTCCTGTCCTATTTTGAATCTTACAGTAACAATTCCCACACTGTTCATCGCCATACCGTAAACGTGTTTTACACCGGTCATGGCCTTTAATATCCTCTCAAGGGGATCTACGATTATATTCTGAACCTCTTTAGAGCTCGCACCGGGATAAACAACCATTACGTTTGCGGCCGGAACGTCTATTTGCGGGTTTTCCTCGCGCGGCGTGAAAAGCACCGCAATAAGCCCCATCAAAATAAGAGTCAGGGCTATAACCGGGGTTAAAGGGTTTTTAAGAAAAGTTCTTGCAAGTTTACCGGCTATATTTAAACTGAGCTCCTCTTCAATGGCCTCAAGCTCTTTCTCTTTGGCTTTCACCTCCTCTTCAAGGGCGAAGAGCTCGGCTTCGGTGGCTTTCAGTTCCTCAATCGAACAGCTGCCGGCTTTTTTGCTTTCGAGCTCTTTTTTCTTAAATTCGATGGCTTCTTTTAATTTTTCAAGATGCTCCATTTCTCCTCCTATAATCTTTGTCCGTCGGATAAATTAGCAGGCGGGTAAAGTATAACCTTTTCCCCTCCTCTCAATCCTTTTACCGCTATGTTGTCCTTATCCTGGAAAATCTGTTTTACGGGAACGAATCTGGCGGTGTTTTTGTCTTCTACAAACACGCCCACGATTCCGCTTCTTGTAGTAAGGGCGCTAAAAGGCACAAGTACCGCTTCCTGTTTTGAAATTTCCACAGCCGCTTTCGCATACATTCCGGGAAGAAGCCCGTCCGTTTTTTCAAACGTGTATTTTACTATGTAAGAATGTGTAGCCGGGTCGGCGCTCGGAATAACCGTACTGACCTTTGCCGGAAACTCTTTTTTTATAGCCGGAACTTTGATTACAACAGGCATACCGATTTTAAATTTGTCGATATCTTCTTCTTTTACAAAACTTTTGGCTTTAAGGTTGTGAATATCGCTTAAGACAAGTACGGGATATCCGGGAAGGGCCATTTCCGCAACTTTTTTCATTTTCATAGTCACCACACCGTCGATAGGGGATTTGACTTTCGCATATTTTAACTGGTTCTGAGCCATTGAAAGACCGGCTTTTGCCTGTTTTAACATCCCTTTTGCCATATCGACCTGTTTTTTTCTTATATCCATCATTAATTTCATTTTTTCAAAATCCCTCTTGCTTACAGCCCCATGTTTATAAAGAGTTTTGAACCTTTCATAATCCTTCTTGGCGTCGGCATACGCCATTTCAGCCATCAGTACGCCGCTTTTCGCCTGAAGTAGCGCCCCCCTCGCCTGATTCAACATTGAATATATGTCGTTGGGATCCACAACAAAAAGGGTTTGCCCTTTTTTAACCACATCTCCCTCTTCAACGTTAATCTTTTTAATATATCCCATCACCCTCGTCGCAACCATTATCTGAGACGGTGAATACACGTCGGCAACGTACTCTTTTTTTATGTTTATCTCTTTTTTAACGGCCGTCGCAGTTTCGAACGCGAACATACTCGCCGCTAACGTCGTAATCATTATAAGTTTTTTAATCATTTACTCTCCTTTACTAAATCTCCTAATGCCGCTTTAAGTTCCGCCGCGGCCAGCGCTTCGTCATATTTAGCCTTTATCAGTTCCGCCCTCGCTTTTCTGAGGTCGGCCTCTTTCATCAGCAGTATGGTCATATTAATCATTCCCTGTTTATACATAAAAGTGTATTTATTAAGAATCTCTTCAGCCAGATCTTTGTTTATGATTTTATTTTTTATAACCTTCGCCTTTTCTTTTAAATTAAGATATTTCTGCTCAACCTGAAGCTGTACACCTCTTTTCATATATTTATAATAATAAGCGGTCTGCATAGCTTCAATTTTGCTTTTTTCTATTTTGGCTTTTTCGGATTTGTCAAAAATCGTGTAATTCAGCCCGAGCGCCGCAACGTAATAATCCTTGTCCGTGCTTACCGTAGGGGCGTTGTCGTTCCATCCGTATTCGATATGCGCACCCACACTCGGATATTTTACGGATGAATCCATTTTGACTTTTTTCTGCATGGTCTGAACGTTTTTTTGCATCCATTTAAGATCGTTTCTGTGTTTTAGGGCTTCTTTTTTAAGTTTCGCCAAACTGGCCTGCGGGGAAACGATGACTTTAAAATCACCGACATTGCTGATTTCGTCAGCCCCGCTTAAAAATCTCAGATAGGCAAGTGCCAAAGCGTATTTGTTTTTAGCCTCGCTCATCATCGCGTCCACTTCGCTGTCTCTTTTTTTAGCCTGAAGAAGATCTATTTCCGTCGCCATGCCCACTTTTTTAAATTCGCTTATCATTTTTACAAAACTTTCGGTGGTCTGTTTGGCTTTTTTAAGAGCGTTTATAAAATATTTTGCGGCAACGGCGCCGTTATAAGCCTTAAGCACTTCTATAGCGAGTTTGTTTCTGTCGTTTTGGTATTTAAATTTATTGGCAAGCACCTGAAGCTTGGCCATCTCTTTTGCGTATTTAAGCTTAAAACCCGTAAAAATCGGAACTTCGTATACGAATTTCGTTTTAAAATTGGTTCTTGCGGCCGGATAGTTCAGATCCGCCGGCTGAATGGCCAGAAGCTGGGCGGGTGTGGCCCCCCTTCCCCATGCACTCAAAAAATCCGCAAATCCGAAATCCTTAAACGTCGCCTCACGGCTTTCAAGCTTCATCCCGAATACGTAAAGCGCGTCGTTGCTTCTGCTTATCTCCTCACTGAACACAAGCTTACCGAAATCGTAACCTTCGGCAGTTTTCAAATCCGCCTTGGCTTTGTCGATGTTAAGCTTTTTGGCTCTCAGCTCCAAATTATTGTTTAAACTTTCTTTTAAGACGGTGTCAAAATTTACCGTTTTAGCCAATAACATACTCGACAAAGCGGCGGAGAGTAACAAAAATTTTCTCATACCGCTCCTTTTGTAATTTTGTCGAATTTTATCAAATGTATTAAAGAATATATAAGTTATAAGAAAAAATTATAAAATATAAAGAGTTCTTTTATCCTAATAAAAATAAAAGAAGCCGCCTTTGCCGGCTTAAATTTTCTTATTTTTTAAAACCCCCATTTTTTCATAATTTTCAAACCTTCCGGGGAAGATATAAAATCGAGAAATTTTCTTGCGGCCTCTTTGTTTTTACTGCAAGGCGTTATTACGGCCGTAACGTTTCTTTTCTTATAATATTTAGGATCAATACTGGCATAACCGAGTTTGTTTTTATATTTAGGCCAAAAAAGAGAGCCTTTCCAGTTTATGCCGACATCGGCTTTTTTATAAAGAATGGCGTCGGAGAGCTGTTTTGAGCTTTTCACTTTCATAGCCCTGGAAAAAATTCTGCCGCTGAAACTTTTTCCTTTATATTTCGTAAATATTTCATCCGCCACCTTTCCTATGGAAGTGGTGTCTTTATATCCCAAAACCGCCCTTTTTTTTAAAAAATCCTCAAGAGTATATTTACGGCCTTTCAAAAATTCTATAACGGGAAAACTTTCACCTATTATTTTTCTTTCGTCGGTAAAACATTCCGGATATTTTTCCAGAAACTTATCGCTTGAGGTAATTACTACATCTGCCCTTCTTAATGTTTTCATTTTTTTAATAACTATTTTCAAAGGGGCGTTTAGGAGTTTCACTTTTATGTCGGGATATTTTTCCTGAAATTTAGCCTTGATTTCTTTTACGGGATATCCCAAAATCAGATTGTTGTAAACCCATATGCTTTCAGACCACAAAGCGCTTAAGAGCAAAAACGGCATAATTAGTTTTTTCATTTTTTCTCCTTTTGTAAAAAAATTTGAATATGTGATAATTATATCAATTGAAAATGGAAAATTGAAATTGATTAAAATTATTAAATACATTAATTCAATCGCAATTGGTATTAAAAATCAAGAAATAATAAGTGACAGACACTTTATCTATATTGTTTATAAAAAGCCGGAAACATCCGGCCTTATTTATTTTTTGCCCCTCGCCATTCTTTTTCTAACGGCAGGATCGAGATATTTTTTCCTTACCCGGATACTTTTAGGCGTCACTTCCACAAGTTCGTCGTCTTCAATCCATTCAAGCGCCCTTTCAAGGGTCATTTCGACAGGCGGTACAAGTTTAATGGCCTCGTCGCTTCCGCTTGCCCTTACATTTGTAAGGTTTTTACCTTTAATAGGATTGACTTCAAGGTCGTTGCTTCTGGAATGCTCCCCGACAATCATACCGTTATACACCTTGTCGCCCGGTTTTATAAACATTCTTCCCCTCTCTTGAAGGTTGAATATCGCATAACCGACGGCAACGCCGTTTTCCATGGAAATAAGTGCTCCGTTTTTCCTCGTGTAAGGTTTGGTGGTAGCCGGCCTGAAATCCAAAAACGAGCTGTTGAGAACCCCCTCGCCTTTCGTATCTGTCATAAACTCTCCCCTGTAGCCTATGAGTCCTCGAGCCGGCATTTCGAACTCTATTCTCGTACTTCCGTCACTTAAAGGCATCATGTTTTTCATAATTCCGCCACGGGTTCCCAGTTTTTCGATTACCGCACCGCTGTATTCGTCAGGTACGTCCACTACCACATATTCATACGGCTCTAATTTAACGCCGTTTTCTTCTTTAATGATAACTTCCGGACGAGAAAGGGAAAATTCGAAATCCTCCCTTCTCAGGTTTTCCGCCAAGATGGCAATCTGAAGCTCACCCCTTCCCGACACTTTAAATTTACCCTCCCCGAGTTCTTCTATTTTCATAGCGATATTAGTTTCCATTTCTTTAAACAGTCTGTCTCTAAGTTTCGGAGCCGTTACGTTTTTACCTTCGGTACCTGCAAGGGGAGAATCGTTGACACTCATAATAACGCTGATTGTCG
>NZ_JBMYAU010000027.1:0-26140 GCF_053994455.1 Nautilia sp.
CTTTACGGGTTGCCATTCTGCCTTTTGGTGTTTTTTCCACAAATCCGTTGGCAATCAAAAACGGTTCAATTACATCCTCTATCGTTCCTTCGTCTTCACTTAGTGCCGCCGCTATGGTTGAGAGTCCGATAGGTTTTTTCGCTTCCGCTAAAAGGGATAAAAATTTAATATCAAGCTCGTCAAAACCGTGTTCGTTTATTCCAAGCTCGTCAAGTGCATATTTAGTTGTTTTGTGCGTAATAATGTTTTCATCTTTTATTTCCGCAAAATCCCTCACTCTTTTAAGAAGCCTTAAAGCAATTCTAGGTGTCCCGCGTGAGCGTTTGGCTATTTCAAAAGCGGCATTTGGTTCAATATTTTTATTTAGTTTGTATGATGCCAGTCTGATAATTTCACTTAGTTCTTCATGGTTATAGAAATTCAGCCTGAAACTCATACCAAATCTATCTCTAAGGGGATTAGAAAGCATTCCGGCCCGCGTGGTTGCGCCTATAAGGGTAAACCTTGAGACATCAAGCTTAATGGTCTGAGCCGCGGGACCGCTGCCTATTACAATGTCAAGCCTGAAATCCTCCATCGCCGAATAAAGCACCTCTTCAATTGCCGCTTTTAAACGGTGTATTTCATCTATAAATAAAATATCGCCGTCTTCAAGGTTAGTAAGAATCGCCGCAAGATCCCCGCTCTTTTCAAGCATAGGAGCAGATATCGTTTTAAGAGAGCTTCCCATTTCATTTGCTATTATATTAGCCAAAGTGGTTTTACCAAGACCCGGAGGTCCGAAAAACAGAATATGATCAAGCGATTCGTCTCTTTTTTTAGCCGCCTGAATAAAGACTTTAAGATTTTTCTTTATCTGTTCCTGACCAATATATTCGTCAAGATTCTGAGGTCTTAAAGATTTCTCATAAGCCTCGTCGAAACTTACCTTTTCAACTTCAACTATTCTCATTAATATATTTCCTCTTCATCCGGAAATCTTCCGTTGTTTACATCATCCACGTATTTTTTAACGGCATCCCTTACAAGTTCCGCCCCGTTTAAATAGCGGCGGACGAATTTCGGTTTAAACGCCTCAAAAAATCCGAGCATATCACTCCATACAAGCACCTGTCCGGTTGTATATCTTCCCGCCCCTATTCCTATGGTAGGGATCTTCACGCTTTCGGTAATCTCACGAGCCACATCTTCTTTCACACCTTCTATTACAAGCATAACGGCTCCCGCCTCTTCCACCGCTTTAGCGTCTTCAAGAAGTTTTTTTCTTGAATATTCGTCTTTACCTTTTACGATGTATCCGCCCTCACTTCTGCTGAACTGCGGCATAAGTCCGATATGACCCACTACGGCTATCGCATTGTCGGTTAAGAGCCTGATATGTTCGGCCTTTTCCTTTCCGCCTTCGAGTTTAACGGCGTCGGCTTTTGTTTCTTTATAGATCTTTACGGCGTTTTCAAGAGCTTTCTCGGGGGTTACATAACTGCCAAAGGGCATATCGCATACGATATAGGCTTTTTTAGCACCGTTACAAACGGCCCTGGTGTGGTATATCATCTGTTCCACCGTTGCGTTTAACGTATCGCTTTCCCCTAAAAAACTCATATTCAAGCTGTCACCCACCAGAATAATATCCGCAATTTCATCGAATATTTTCGCAAAAAGGGCATCATAAGCGGTAATCATAGTAAGTTTTTCTTTTTTATACAGTCTTTTGAGTGTGTTTTTCATTACCGTCCTTTGGTATAATTTCATTAGTTTAATTATACCAAAGGAAACAGATGAAAAAATTAATTTCATACGTTACGACAGGATATCCCGATAAAAATTTTACCATTGATTTGATTCATACCTTAAAAGAAGCCGGAAGCGACGCAATTGAACTCGGTATTCCTTTTTCGGACCCGGTTGCGGACGGTCCCGTAATTCAGGAAGCGAACAAAAGAGCCCTCGAGCTTGGTTTCAGACTAAACGATATATTTGAAATAAGCGAAAAAACCGCAGACGAGATTGATACATACTGGATGGGGTATTTTAACAACTTTTACCACAAAGGCTATGATTTTATGGTTCAAAAGGCAAAAAACGCAGGTGTAAAAGGTTTCATTATTCCGGATCTTCCTTATGAAGAGGCGGTGACTTATGAAGATCTTTTCCCTTTAATTTCATTCGTAGCCCCGACGGATTCGAAAGAGAGAATCAAAACGATACTCAAAAACCCTAAAGAATTTATATATATGGTGGCTTACGCCGGTATTACAGGTGCCGACAAACAGGAAGACCTCAGCGAAATCATAAAAACCGTAAAAGAAATTACCGACACGCCTTTGTATATCGGTTTCGGAGTAAACGAAAAAACGGCACGTGAAAAATCAAAAGGCGTTGACGGGGTAATTGTCGGAAGCGCTTTTATAAAAGTCCTGCTTGAAGATATAAGCAATACAGAAAAACTTAAAAAAATATACAAAACGGCTAAACACATAAAAGAAGAAATAAATTTTTAAACGACTTTTTTTGTCACTTTTTTAGTTTATACTTTCAATGTGTTTAATATTCTTAAAGTTTTCTTAAAAGAAACTTGCTTTTTTAAGGAAAATTTGATATTATTACACAGGTCATTCGCGGATAGGCTTCAATGAAGCCCTTCCGGGGATGACATGGATTTCGACAGGGGTAGAAAGCCCTAAGCTGCACGCGCGCCTGGGTAAGCGCTAAAACGGCCCAAACAAAATAAACGCAGCAAATAATACAAATTACAGCCCAGCAGTAGCTAGAGCTGCTGCTTAATCGTTAATTCGGGCGCCTCTCTCCACTAAGGTTTTCCGCCGCCTTGGAGAGAGAGTAAAGTGCGGATAGGAGGCTCTCCTTCGGGTGTGGGTGAGTTTCCGAAACTTAAACACCCCTCAACTCCTCAAAGGCTTTGTCCGCTGAGCCCGGAGTTGCAGTATAATCAACGGACTAAGCGTGTAGACGCTTAGGGTAATCTGCTTCTGGACTGGGGTTCGATTCCCCACATCTCCACCATAAGCCCTCAAACGAGGGTTTATGCCGGTGATGTAATTAAAAATAAAAATTTTTATTGCTTTTTTGCCGTCTTTTTTATTTCTTATTTACCCTGTCTGATAATAATTTTTACCTTCGTTTGTTATAATTGTTCAAAAAAGGCCAAAGATGAATTTCATAGAAGATAAAATTGCTTTAATTACAGGGGCAACATCAGGCATAGGGAAGGCAACGGCAAAAGCCCTAAATGATATGGGCGTTAATCTGATTATCACCGGAAGAGATGAAAAGAAACTAAATGACCTCAAAAACTCTCTCGACGTTCAGACTCTTACGTTTGCTTTTGACGTGAGGGACAAAACATCCGTAACACAGACAATCGAAAAAATATTACAAATAACGCACATAGATATTCTTATAAACAACGCCGGGCTGGCTTTGGGGCTTGAACCGATCGATGAAGGAAATCTTGAAGACTGGGACACGATGATTGACACAAACATCAAAGGAGTCCTTTACGTAACAAAACCAATATTCAGACACATGAAAAAAAGGAATGAAGGACATATAGTAAATTTAGGTTCCGTAGCGGGCAAAACGGCGTATCCGGGAGGCAACGTATACTGCGCCACAAAAGCGGCTCTTCATTCTCTTAACGAAAGTATGAACATCGACGCTTTCGGAACAAATATAAAAGTCACAAACATTGCACCCGGAGCGGTCGAAACGGAATTTTCAAACGTAAGATTCAAAGGAAACAAGAAAAAGGCAAAAAAAGTTTATGAAGGATTTACGCCTTTAAGCGCTGAGGATATAGCAAATACAATAATCTGCGCATTAAATACTCCGCCACACGTAAACATTCAGTATATCGATATAATGCCTACAAACCAGAGAAATCCGTATATGTTATACAGAAACTAATTTTTCATCATTTTCCATATGAAAAACACAAAAGGCACTTCGAAAAGAAGTGATATTCCTATGGCTTTGAGCGTCCCGCTCGGATCCGTAGTAAAAGGAAGCCCGCCGGTATTCATACCGAAAAACCCGGTTATCAAAGTTAACGGTAAAAACACAGCCGAAAGAATAGTCAAAATAAACATAATATTGTTCATTTTTTCATCCTGCTTTGCTTTAAAAAACTCATACAGATAATCAAGCTTTTCTATTGCGTTTTTTGAAAACCTGAAAGCCCTTTCGATATGTTCCGTCAAATCTTTAAATGCCAGTTCGTCTATAAAACTCCTGTAATGTTTTACAAACCTTTCAAATGCAATGAGGGAATGCCCCATCAGTCTTTCTATTAAGACAAGTTCCTTTTTATATTTAAGCCAGCTGTTTGAAAAATCATCAGGCATATCGTTTTCATAAAGTCCGTCTTCCATTTTAGCAATTGCAACGTGAAGTTTGCCTATTTTCGCCAAAATTTTGTCAACCCTTACATCCAGATATTCGTACAAATCCCCGAATGTTCCTAAAAGTTCGAATTCTTTGCTTTTTCTGTCATATTTATAAACCTTGTTTTCTTTTATCAAAAAAGCATACGAAACCACGTCCACCTTTTCCCTGTCAATAAAGGGAAGTCTTAAAATTAAAATCGAATACTCGCTGACCACCTCAAAATCGCTCGGATGTTCTTTGTTTTCAATATCGTCGATTAAATATTTGTTTATTTCAAATCTCATAAAAATTCCTTTTTTATAAAACGGCTGAAAAGATACAGCGTCCAAAGATGCTGTTTGTATCTTTTATGTCCTGTTTTTATTATTTCCTTAAGATATTCCTCGTTGAATATTTTTATTTTACGGTTTACGTCTATAATCACTCTCAGTTCGTTCTCTTCTTTGAGCCACTCAAGAAACGGAAAGGCAAACCCCTTTTTTCTCCGGTTTACTATTTCTGAAGGCACATGTTTTTTTACTATTTCTTTTATAATCCGTTTATTTTCGCCCCTGACCTTCTCAGGCATAGAAAAAACGAAGTTTACCAGATCTTTGTCTAAAAAAGGGCTTCTCGCTTCAATATTATTAGCCATAAACATTTTATCGAGTTTCATTAAAAGAACCTCCCCCACCCATACTTTTAAATCGAAATAGGTAAAATCGAAACTCCCCCATCCTTTTAGAAACCTTTTATAATCAACCTCAAACGCGTTTTTTTTCAAAACCCTGTTTATCTGCCTTTGATAAAAAGTTTCGTTAATTCCCCTAAAAACCGCCTCATCCGCAAAAAACCTTCTGAAAATTTCCCATTCCTTTATATCCTCCGGATGTCTTTCAAGGTATTTTTTAAGCCACTTTTTATTCGGGAGATAAGCTTTGAAAAAACCCGAATACTCATTATATCTTCTGTACCCTAAAAACAGCTCGTCACTGCCCTCACCGCTTAATATTACTTTTAAGGGAATATGTTTAGCCAAAAAACTGGCAGGGAAAAAACTGCTGTCCGCCACCGGTTCGTCTATGGAAAAAAGCACGTTTTCAAATCCGTCGAAAAAATCCCGTTTCGTATAATTCACTTCATAATGTTCGCTTCCTATGTGTTCGGCCGTTAATTTCGCATATCTTCTTTCGTCATAATTTTCGTAACCGTCATAACCGATACTGAATGTCTTTATTTTTCCGTATTTTGACATTATCGCGGCAACCAGACTGCTGTCAACCCCGCCGCTTAGAAGTGAACCGACCTCAACCTCACCCATAAGCCTTTTTTCAACAGAGTTTGTTAAAAGTTTTTCAACCTCAATAATACAATTCTCAATTCTCCATTCTCCATTCTCAACTCTCTCAAAATCGTGCCACCTTTTTATTTCACCGTCATAATAGCAGCCTGCCGGCAGTTTATACACGCCTTCGTATATCGTATTCGGAGCAAGTGAGGAATTGTATGCGAGATATTCGCTTAAAGCCCGAAAATTAATCTTTTTATTTACAAAAGGCAGTATCGCTTTTATTTCGCTTGCAAAAATTCCGTCTTTTGTAAAATAAAGAGGTTTTTTGCCGAATTCGTCTCTGAAAAGGTATAGCTTTTTGTCATATATCGCAATTGCAAACATACCGTCGAGTTTTTTTACGAATTCAACGCCGAATCTGTTCCAAAGCCCGTATAAAACCTCAACTTCGCTTCGGGCGTTTAGTTTATGTTCTTTTATCAGGCTTTTATAATTGTAAATTTCCCCGTTAAACATAATCACGACGTTGTTTTTAAAAAACGGCTGATAATTATTTTTTATATTTTCAATTGCAAGTCTGTTAAATCCGAATGTACCGAAAGGTGTTTTTATAATTTTTTGAGTATCATACCCCCTGTGACTCATTAAATCAAGCGCTTTTTTAAAATCTTTTTTATCAATATTTTTTAAAATTCCGAGTATCGCACACAAAGCAGGCCTTTTTTGTTAAAATTCTACCAAAAAGGAAAAAAATGAAAGATGTTTTCAAATATACGTTTTTAACGGTAGCCGAAATTAAAAAGTTTCTGTTCGTCGTTGTTACGGTGTCAATTTTATCGGTTATACAGGCGTTTCCCGTCATAAGTATCGTTTCTTTTATTTTGGAAAAACTCATATATCTGAGTATCGGCGTACTTCTAATCTATTTAGTAAAAATAACGAACAGTGACAAGGAGTTTTTTGCAACACTTGAAAAACAGCCTTTCAGTACGTTTTTTTTGCATTTCATCCCTCCGGCTATGGGGATAATGACCGCCTTTTTCGTAATTACGGCTTTGTTCGGTACCGTTTTTATTCTCATACTTAAACTCACCGGTTCGATTTTTGTTTTGGCAAATCCGCACGATTTTCTTTTCGCACTTTCAAAAACGGAATATATAGCAAAAATTCTGCTCGGCTTTTACACCGTTTATCTCATTTTTTATTCATATATATTTCTCGGCAAATTCGGGGAGGCGTTAAGCAAAGAAACGTTCAAAGAGAGTTTTTTGAGTATGCTTTCGGGTTTAATCGACTTTAAATTCTGGATAAGTACGTTTAATTTCACATATATGAAAATATATTTCGTCTGGAGCGTTTTAATAGCCGTAGTTTACACGGTGGTGGCGTTTGCATATCTTTTTTATATCTTTCCGCTTATTCTCGAACACCCCAATTTTAACCTGATTTTAATCCCTCTGCTTGTGGCGATTAGTACGGTTATGACATATTTTACGTTTTTCAGCGCATATTTTTCATACAAATCCGCAAAGGATTAGGCTATATCCATAGCGCTTTGCGGTTTTTCTTTTGTTATTCTGATGTTTTCGGCCGTTTCGGGCAGTGAAACGACTTTATATTTTGTCACTTTTCTTTCGGGAAGATTTATCTCTTTTCCCCTTACATGTATCACAGTAGGAGATATTGTAATTTCATAGCTTACTCTTATGCCCCACACTTCGTTACCGAATCTGTTTTTAAAATATCCGGGTCCTTCAAATTTAATATTTTCCGCGGTTTTCGGTAAATATATTCTTTTTGCGTATTCTCTTTTTTTGCCCGGATGATAATAAACAACCCAAACCACCTCCGCACCGTGTTTATATTTTGCTTCGGTCGGTATATGGGTTTCCGCTTTGTTTTCTTCTTTTAGGAGTTCGTTTATATAATCTTCGGCGGTTGTTTCAAAACTGCCCTCACCTACAGTTTCATACAATCTCTCCCATTCGTTTACTTCCGCTATAATATTTGCGATTTTTACGCTTCTTTGTTTTTCTTTGTTTATTAAACTGTCAATGGTACCCAATACGCCTTCGTCGAAATGCTGTGAAAAACTTTCCAGATAGGGAAGCACGGAGAGTATATCCACCGCTTTTTTTAATTTGTCCAGACACTCTACGTCTTCGCACAAAACCATAGCTTTTCTTATTTCGCAGAAATTTTTTCTCAATTCTTCCAATATAGAAACACTGTTTTTCAAACCGAAAATCGAATCCGTAAGCTCCCCTACAACTTCCCGAGGTATTTTCTTAAGTTCCTCTTCAATATCAATCTCTTTTTTCCAAGGATCGTAGTGTTTGTCAAAGTTCAAATACGATGCGACGTAGTTTGCGGTTTTTACGCTCGCCCTGTTTTCTTTTATCGCTGTATCTCTTAATTCTTCAAGTTGATCTTTGAATTTTTTTTGCCAAAATGGTGAATATGTCAACGTACACAGATAATCGCTTCTTTTTTTAAGTTCGCTAAGCTCGGCAGGAGTTGAAACATTCAACATTTCATCACGTATCAGACAGTTTATTCTGCTGATATCCTCTACACTTTCCACTTTACCGTATATTCTGCCCATCCCAACTCCTTTTTTTTATATATTATACCACGGAGTTGAGCGTTTGTCAATCAAGTTTTTTTAGTTTTTTCTTTAAAATAAAAAGGTAAATCAGTGATACCGCGGGAACTACACTGACACCGAAAAGAAAACTCAAATAATCGAAAATATCGTTTTTACTGAGCCATATAAACCCGGCTATCAATGCAACATAACCGGCAATTCTTAAAAAATTAAAACCTCCCTTAAAATAAAAAAGAACGGCCTCATACCATTTAAGTTTTCTTTTTTTATATTTTTCGAGTTCTTTTTGCCGAATTTCATCCTCTTCATCGTCAAGGTCATACGGATCTTCATATTTTTTCAGAATATCCTCTCCAACGTTTCCGTTTCTAAGCTGTGCTTTTACCATATTGGAATATCCGATAAAACTACCGAGAATTATCATACTTACACTGAAAAAGGCGATTTGTGTGTTATAAAGCCATACCATATTATCTTCTAAATAACAAAAAACGACAATTCCCACATCAACGGCAATCAAAACTCTTAAAACATTCAGAAATTCACGCATTATTCTCCTTTAAACCAAAGCTTTATAAAACTTAATCCCGCCTACCCATATTTCTTCCAAAAGATTTTCTTTTCTTAAATCGTTAAATATTCTTAAAGTATGCTCGTCGAATATGTTGTTTACGTCACTTTCACTAAAAGGCCTTTTTTTCAACGTAGTGAGCAACTCTTCTTTTGTAAGATTTTCAATTTTAAAATTAAGATTTTCCCTTGTGGGGATAAAAATATGCTGATCTTCTATTTTCTTAGAAAGTTCGAAAAGCCTCTCGGTGCCCACTCCTTCAACATTGTAAGCGGGAGGTCTGTCGATTGTGGAAATATCGACCCTGTCGGGTTTTATTTTTTTTAAAACCCCGTTTATTTTTTCAAACTCTTCTTCCCTGTCGTTTATACCTTTTACCACCAAAATTTCTATAATCAGTTCGCCTTCATATATTCTTCTGAATTCAACCATACCTTCGATTATTTTATTTATGTCGATATTTTTATGAGGTCTGTCTATTTTTTTAAAAACAGAAGGGGTGACGGCATCGAGTGAAAGTTTGACTATATCGAATTTACAAAGGGTTTGTTGAATTTTTTCATCATCCACTGTGGACGAATTGCTCAAAATCAACAGTTTATGATCCTGGAGCCTATCAACCAATTCGTTCAGATAAGGATATAAAGTCGGCTCTCCGTTACTTGTAATCGTTAACACTTCAAAATCAAACTTTTTAACGGCTTGCTCAATTTCTTTTAATATCTCTTTCCATTCAGGCGGGTTTTCATATTCGCTAACGGGTTTTGCGGGGTCGAGTTCGCAGTAAATACAGTCAAAATTGCATTTTTTTTTATCGGGGGAAAGGTCCACTCCCAGACTCATTCCAAAACGCCTGGAAGCCACGGGACCGAATATATACTTCATTGCAACATTTTCCATTTAGTTAATGTTCCCCTTTGTGCATATAATAAAGAGCGAGTGCAAGCGCGAGTATACTTCCCGCAAGATACAGCATTTCAAGAGGGGTACCGAATTCCATATGCATAACTTTCTTAAAAAAACTGACTATTAAAACCATAACGACAACTTTTCCGAGTTTGTCTTTCAGTTCGTCAAGACTGTGGATTGCCAATATTTTATTTCCCACCTCGCTGTTTTCCGCATCGTCTATTTCGCTGATAAAAAGCTCGTAAATACCGAAAGCGAAAATCAAAAGCACCACAGCAATCAAATACAAATCCACGGCGCCTATGATTCCGCCTATAAGCTCTTCGTGGAAATTATCGGGATGATAATGCATAAAAAAGTATTTATACGTTATAACGGCCATATGCCATATATCGGCACTCGCTATTAAAAAAAGCGCAATCGCCCCTATCATACCGAAAATTACGGCCAACACCGCTATTAGCCTACCTCTCCAAAGAGCCCCTTCAAAAAGGGCTTCGATTATTCCTCTTTTTTCCATTATTTTCCTCCCTCGGTTTCAATCCATTTTTTAGCAATTCTTACAGCGTTCGTAGCCGCTCCCACCCTGATTTGATCCGCCACGTTAAAGAAATGCAGCACTTTGGGATCGTATAAGTCTTTTCTGATTCTTCCCACGTACACATAATCCGTATCGGTGGCTATTATAGGCATAGGGTATTCGTTGTTTTCAGGGTTGTCTATTACTTTTACGTCTTCAAAAGCCGCTAAAACCTCCCTCGCCCTTTCCACGCTGACCTCTTTTTCACAGTAAATCGTAATCGCCTCGCTATGGCTTCTTAAAACCGGCACCCTTACGCAGGTCGGGGCAACCTGTATGTTAGAATGCATAATTTTATTGGTTTCGTTTACCATTTTCATCTCTTCTTTTGTAAATCCGTTATCCATAAATTTATCTATGTGCGGAATTACGTTAAGGGCTATTTGGTGCTGAAAAACCTCCCTTTCTTCCACTTTTTTATCAAGTTTGAAATTAAAAAGGGCCCTCATCTGTTCAAAAAGTTCCTCCATTCCTTTTTTACCTGCCCCGCTTACGGCCTGGTAAGTCGCCACATCCACTCTTTTAATTCCGAATTCCCTGTGAAGAGGTGCAAGCGAAATAACCATCTGAATCGTCGAACAGTTCGGATTAGCGATAATTCCCGTTTTTTTCCACAAAGCTATATCTTCGGGATTAACCTCCGGCACCACCAAAGGCACATCCGGATTCATTCTGAAATGGCTCGTATTGTCAATGACAACGGCCCCGGCTTTCGCCGCGCACGGTGCGAATTTGGCGCTTACGCTCCCTCCGGCACTGAAAAACGCTATGTCTATCTCCTCTTCTTCAAACACATCGCAGGTGAGCTCTTTTACTTTTAACGTTTCACCCTTAAATTCAACCTCCCTGCCCACGCTTCTCGCACTTGCAAGAGGTACGAGTTTTTTTACCGGCAGTTCATATTCCTCAATCACCCTTAACAGTTCTTCCCCCACAGCCCCGGTGGCTCCGGCAATAGCAATGTTATACATTTACACTCCTTATATTAAAATCAAATCTTTTTTTTGAATTACATCCGAATCGCTTAATATCACCGCTCTTTCAATAACATTTATTAGCTCCCTTATATTTCCGGGCCATTCATATTCGAGCAGTGTCTTTTTCGCTTCTTCGCTTAAAGATTTTTTATCAAACCCGTACTCCCGTACGGTTTTATTCAAAATATTTTCCGCAATCGGAATTATATCGTTTTTTCGTTCCCTTAAAGGGGGAATTTTAACGGGAATGGTATTAAGTCTGTAGTACAGATCCTCTCTGAATCTGTTGTTTTTTAACATTTCCTCGATATTCTGATTCGTAGCGCTTATAATTCTTACATCGAGTTTTATCGGTTTCGTACCTCCTAAACGGTAAAATTCCCTCTCCTGCAGCACCCTTAAGAGTTTAGCCTGAAGATTGTACGGCATCTCCCCTATCTCATCCAAAAAAATCGTCCCCCCCTGCGCTAATTCGAACAGTCCGGGTTTGCTCTGAGTGGCATCGGTAAAAGCGCCTTTTTCGTAACCGAAAAGCTCGCTTTCAATTAAATTTTCGGGAATCGCACTCATATTTACAGCCACGAACGCCCCTCTTGCACTGTTTTGATGAATATATTTTGCAAATTCCTCCTTGCCGGCCCCGCTCTCTCCTAAAAGCATAACGTTTGCCATTGTGGGAGCCACTTTTTTTGCAATTTCGAGCACTTTTAACGTATTTTCGTCACAGGCGATAAATTCCGGCTTAAATTCCGCTTTTTTTCCTTTCGTTTTTTCCTTAACCTTTCTTTTTCTTTCTATTGCCGCAATAAGTTCATCCATTTCAAACGGCTTGGTCAAAAAATCCTTCACCCCGAGCCTCAACGCCTCGATAGCTTTATTAAGAGTGGCGTTGCCCGTAATCATAACGACTTCATACCTGCCGTTTAATTTTTTTACGAATTCAATCCCGTCCATTTTAGGCATCGTAATATCGCTTACAATAACCTCAACGCTTTCGTCAAGTTTTTTTAAAGCGTCGAGCGCGTGACGGAATTCGACAACCTCGTAACCTTCGCTTTTAAGGGCAAGCGAAAGGGATTTTCTCATATTTATATCGTCTTCTACTACGGCTATTTTCATTCGTCGCCCTTTATATAAAAATACGTTTTTTGATTTTTTATAATAATATCAAATCTGTGGGGCAAAAAAACGATTTTAACCCTGTCTTCTTTCGAATAAAAGGCGTTAACAACGGCCTGATACCGTAAAAGACGGTTAATTATTTCATTTTTATACCTCTTGCAGATTTCGGTGACTTTTCCCGATTCCGAACCGGTTTCAAGGACAAAAAGAAGTTTTTTCGGAGAATTTTTAAGCGTCAGGGTTTTAGAACATTCTAACTGCGAAAAAAGAAGCAGGTAATTTTTTACCACCGCTTTGTATGAAAGATAATAATCGGCAAAAAGAAAAAACGGTATGCTAATTATCGTCAATATATTTATTCCATTTCCTTATATCGAGTTTTACGCTCATTACCACTTTATACACACCGTCTTTGAATGTTTCTTCTTGGATACACGCCCCTCTTATGAGTCCGAACACTTTAGTCTGCACTTCGGAGTTTTTCAAAACGAGATCTTTAACCGTCTCTTTTCCTTTAATTTTTATACCGTACATTTTTTCGGCCAACGCCCTGTACGCATCCGCTACTGCTGCCCTTCTCGCCATTACCTTTGCCTGAGGGAGACTCTGTGCGTTTACAGGTGCGACACCGAATCCTTCGGCCACTATTGTAAGAAGACCGCTTTTATCCAGCTTAGGCGTGTTTTCTATTGCGGTTTCGGCGTCAATCGCATTTATGTCCACATGCTCTTTTTTAGCGGCAGAAGCCTGTTCGGACGGCATAATGTTAACTTCGTTTTTAATAACCTGCTGTGCCGGCGTTTTAGTTTTGGTTACTTCCGCTTCAGTGGACGAGGCGCAGCCTGCCAAAAAAAGAACGAAAGCATAAGTCAAAAATTTTTTCATACCAAACCTTTTTATTTTCAATATCGTCATTTTATAAAAATATTTTACTCATCGTTTTCAAAAAGAACGCTTTCGTCTTTTTCGCTCGGAGTTTTAGCAAGCGAGACCACTTTGTCTCCGTTGTCAAGTTTTACAACTCTTACACCCTGCGTGTTTTTGCCTGTTTTACTGATTGAATCTATTGAAACCCTTATCATTTTTCCGCTGCTTGTAAGAACCATAAGGTCATGATCTTTTTCCGTAGCCACAACTCCCACAAGATCACCAGTTTTATTCGTAAGTTTCATGGCAATCACACCCTTGCCGCCTCTGTTTGTAAGTCTGTAAAGGTTGGCTTCCGTTCTTTTTCCGAAACCTTTTTCGCTAAGCGTTAAAATCTCCTGCGTTTCGTCCTGAAGTGCGAGCGCTCCGACAACCACGTCACCCTCTATTTTAAATCTGATACCGGTAACGCCTCTTGCACTTCGTCCCATCTCCCTTACGGTATCAACCGGGAATCTTATGGCCATTCCTTTTTTGGTTACTATAAAAAGCTCCCTATCGTCGGGTTCCACTATTTTCGCCGTTACAAGTTCGTCGTTTTCGTCTATGGTAATGGCCCTCACACCCGTGCTTCTTATGTTTTTAAATTCACTCAGGTTCGTTCTTTTCACTATTCCGTTTTTTGTGAAAAAGGCAAGTGATTTACTTTCGTCAAAATCTTCGGTTTTAATAATTGTTTGAATTTTCTCGTCTTTGTCAAGGTTGATGAGGTTCACTATCGCTTTTCCTTTACTTGTGCGGCTGCCTTCGGGAATCCTGTAAACTTTCAGCCAGTGAAGCTGTCCTTTGTCAGTTATAATCATAAGCGTATCGTGTGAATTCGCAACATAAAAATCCTCTATAAAATCGTCTTCGTATACCGTAAGGGCTTTTTTACCTTTGCCTCCCCTGTTTTGTCTTTCATAAGATTTAAGAGGAACCCTTTTTACATATCCCCTGTGTGTGATTGTAACAACCATTTCTTCGTTCGGAATCAAATCCTCTATATCTATGGCGTCGTAATCCTCTTCTATGTCAGTAAGTCTCGGAGTCGGATATTTTTTCTTAATTTCAAGAAGCTCGTCTTTGATAACACCGTTTAACACGTTTTCGTCTTTAAGTATCGAATTAAGGTATTCTATTTTTTCCATAAGCTCCTTATATTCGTTTTCAAGCTTTTCAACTTCCAAAGATGTAAGACGCGCAAGTCTCATATCGAGAATAGCCTGCGCCTGAACGTCGCTGAGTTCAAACCTGTTTACAAGGTTTTCTTTCGCCTCTTTCGTGTCGTTCGATTTTTTAATTATTTCCACCACTTCGTCAATGTTCGCGAGCGCTATCAATAAACCTTCTAAAATGTGCGCCCTTCTTTTTGCCTCTTCAAGTTCGTAAATAGTCCGTCTGATAACCACCGTTTTTCTGTGTTTGATAAAAATGTCAAGCAGTTCAAAAAGATTGAACAGTTTAGGCTGTTTGTCGTAAATACCGAGCATATTGATACCGAAACTCACCTGCATCTGGGTATGTTTGTAAAGGTTGTTAAGAATAATTTCGCTCATGGCGTCCTTTTTAAGTTCAATCACAACCCTTATGCCTTCCCTGTCGCTTTCATCCCTGACTTCGCTTATACCTTCAACCGTTTTATCCTTTACAAGATCGCTTATTTTTTCTATTAATTTGGCTTTGTTCACCTGGAACGGAAGTTCGTCGATTACGATTACCTCTTTGTTCCCTTTATGTTCGATATGATGTTTCGCCCTTATTTTAATGGAACCCCTTCCCGTTTTATACGCCTCGATAATACCGCTTTTACCGAATATAGTTCCGCCCGTCGGAAAATCGGGGCCTTTTACGAACTGCAATATGTCTTCTAAGCCGGCGTCTTTGTTGTCAATCATATAAATCAGAGCATCTATCAGCTCTTCAAGGTTGTGTGGGGGTATGTTTGTGGCCATACCGACCGCAATACCGCTGCTGCCGTTGACTAAAAGATTCGGAAACCTTGCCGGAAGCACAACGGGCTCCCTCTCCGTTCCGTCGTAGTTAGGTATAAAATCAACGGTGTCTTTATCAATATCCTTTAAAAGTTCCTCGGCTATTTTGGTAAGTCTCGCCTCGGTGTACCTCATAGCCGCGGCGTTGTCTCCGTCGATGCTTCCGAAGTTCCCCTGCCCGTCTATAAGTGGCATTCTCATCGAAAACGGCTGCGCCATTCTTACAAGCGCCTCATATACGGCGCTGTCTCCGTGGGGATGGTATTTACCTATAACGTCCCCCACGATTCTCGCAGACTTTTTATATGCGCTACCTGCCGTAATGCCCATTTTATGCATAGCATACAGTATTCTTCTGTGAACGGGTTTAAGTCCGTCCCTTACATCCGGAAGGGCGCGCCCTACAATTACGCTCATCGAATATTCAAGATAGCTTTTAGAAAGGGTATCTTCAATACTTACGGGAATTACTTGCATTAAAATCCTTTGTTTTTTTAAAATAGATTATACCAAATTATTTGCTTAAATTCGCCAAAACAACGCTAAAAGCGACATTTACACCGTTTGAGCTTAAACACTCCTTCGCTTCTTGCAGAGTAAGGCCGCTTGTAGATATGTCGTCAACCAAAATAACGTCCGTACTTTTAACCCCCGTATATATAAAATTGCGGGGGTTTTTAAGTCTGAACTCCAACGGTTTACCGGCGTATTTCACTTCGTTGGCAGCAAGAAGAGAGTTATAAAGCGGTTTTAAATATTTCGTTTCCATGGAATGCGCAAGTATTGCGGTGTGGGAATATCCTTTATCAGTTTTATCGTCAATAGGAATAATATACAATTTCTCTTTTATTTCATTCGCAAAAAGTTTCAACGAATTTTCGGCAAGTATTTTTATAACGTTATGACCGAATTTATGATATTTGTATTTTATAAGTTCTTCGATTACCCCGTAATCGTAAAAAGAAACGATACCGTCTTTTTCTTTTAATTCAGGCCTTAAATATTTTATTTCGCACTCACCGCATATAACCTGTAACGAAAACTTTTCACATAAAACGCACTTAAAAATCGTCTTCCTTTTTTTTGCCGTATTTTATTAACAGATAAACGGCCGTTGCGGCGCCTATGCTGAAAAGCGCCGCACCCGAATAAAAAACCTTGTCGTTTCCGGCGGCCGTTCCGCCCATAATCATGCCTATGGCCGCAAACATAATAAACGCCGCACTTACCCCGGCAATTTCGGGAATCGTAAATTTTCTGTCTTTATAATCCTGCATAACCGTCCTTTACCTGTAGTGTTTTTCATAAAAATAAATCAGTATGTCTTTTTCACCTTCGCATTCGGTAATAGAGATATATTCTCCGCTGTTGTAAAAAATCGAATGCTGATCGAATTTTCTCGCCATTTCCAAAGCGTCTTTTTTCTCTATATCGTATATTATAAAAGATTTTTCGCTGTAATCGAAAAGTTCCCCTATACTGAGATAACTTTCGTACCCGAACGCCTTTATCACACTTTCAAGCTCCGTATTTCTTAAAAAATTTAAAAAATCGTTGTAAATCATACCCTTGGGATTATAAGCCGTAACAATTGCAAACCTTCTTTCCAGCACGCTTTTGTCTGAAGGAAGAAACTGAAACGAAACCCAGTTTCTGCCGTTTAAGCTGTGAATTAAAAATTTGGTGTATTTAAGATAATTTTTATATTTTTTTTTAAAATCGAGTACGATTTCCCCCTCCACCAAAAGGGCGTCCTCGGCTTCGTCATAAACACACCTGCCTATATAATCCCCTATTCCTATAACGTCAAATCTCAAAAGAATCCTTTTTTTTGATATAATTTAACCAAAAAAGGTTGTTTTTATGAAAAAATTCCTACTCTTTCTGGCCCTTTTTTTAACAGGCTGCAGTGTAAAAACCGCACTTAAACAAGATCCCGTCTATGAAAAAACGCTGACATACACCCAACGCGGCCAGATTATAAACTCGCTCGAAACCAAAGCACTCGTCGATGCCGTTTACCTTAACCCTCTTTACAAGGACAAATTTAAAAATCCCGTCTTTTTAATCGGCGTTTACAACGATTTTAACAATACGCTTGTAAACAGGGAATTTAACATTACGTTAAATTCAAAACAGCCTTCGGTTACTTTAAACAAAATACCCCCGTTTATATTGTATAAACACTTCCCTTTTTACAACGAATGGATGAAATATTATATCGTAGAATTCAACGAAACACAAAAACCTTACATTTTGCAGTACAAAAGCAGAGACTGGGGGGATGTTAATTTTACTTTTTAAGAAGTCGGTGAAGCGTTATTTTTTGATTGCCGAAAATATGATTGTAAATTACATAAAAAGCGATTACGTTTTTTCCATACTCCCTGCTTTCGTCGTAAGGCACCGATTCCATGCTTAAAAACGGCTCGTATTTTCCCCCGTATTTAAAAAAAGGTATCACCTTTCTTCTAACGAAACCTATTCCCCCGTTATAAGCATAAGCCACCATGAGCGGATCTTTTAATTCCGAAAAAAGCCATTTCAAATGTTTAACCCCGAGTTTTACGTTTTCACTGTAATCGAACTGTTTGAAAACATCCGAATGATAATCCCTGATTAAAAAAGGCATTATCTGCATAACTCCGAGCGCATAGCTTCTGCTTACGCTCGCCGGAATAAAATGGCTCTCCTGTTTTGCAATCGCGTATACGAAAGAACGGAAAGAGATGTTGGCGTCGTCATACATTTCGGGCGTTATGAAAATATTGTATTTGAATTTAAAAGCCTTGTCCAAAACAAGCGCTTTTAACGCTATGCTTTTATTAGAATCAAGCTCCCTGGCAAATTCGAAAAGATCTTTTCTTTTTTGCAGCTCGTCCCAGAATTTAAGAACGTCCCACGGATTTTCCTGATTGTATTTAGGTTTTTCGACGCTGTTATACAAAATATCCGTTTTAATAAAAAACTTTTTGTTAAGCTGTTCGTAACCGTAAAGGGTGTAAAAATCCACCCTTTTTAAAGAAACGAGTTTTTCAAGGGCGGCATTGTTGCCCAGACGCCACATCCAGAAATAAATTTTTGAATTTTTGTTTTTTATACTGTAAAGAATTTTTTTTGCAAGTTTTTCCCTGCCGTTTTTTAAAGCGCTCAAAAAAAGCCACCACTTTGCTTCGTCACGGCAGTTTTTAAAATCGGTTTTTAAAAGAGAGCTCTGTATTTTTTTTAGTTTGAAAAGGTATGCGTATTTTACAAACAGATAAAAATACTTATCCCTGAAAACACTGAAATTTTCGATAAACTGATCTATTCTTGCGGAGGGATAGTTCAGTATGAAATAGTAGCCGAGATCCCTGTTTTTGAAAACGGAAGAAAAATCATTGTATAAAAAAGCGTAAACCGCTTTTTTTATTTTACCCTCAGGCAGGTTTTTATAAAGATATTTCAGATCTGAATATTTTAATTTCGCAATGCTTTTTAAGGAAAGTCCGTTGTTTAAAACGCAGGATATGTCAACACTTTTAAGATAAGAGGGTTTGACGTTCACACATCGGTAAACATCCATAAAAAGAGGGTTTTTTTCAGATAAAATTCTTAAATGTTTGAAAGGCTTTTGCCTGTACATCGCATTATACGCCTTATACGCAAGAACGGACGAATTGGTTTCCCTCATAAATTCGGTAAGGTAAAAATCCCTTACATAACTTTTGGGACAGGTAAGTATTTCGGAAAGATTCAGTGAAAAAAGAAAAAAAGGAAAAAGAACTAACAACAGCCTCATAACGACATAATTATGTTGTTTATTAAAATTTCAAGAAACTGCAAAGCCAAAATAAGAATAATCGGAGCTATGTCAAACCCGCCGAACACGGTGGGAATATAACGCCTTATCCATCTGTAGACAGGCTCCGTGACATTCCACAAAAACCTTACTATCGGATTATAAGGATTAGGCTGCACCCATGTAATAAGCGCCGCAATTATCACAACCCAAATATACAGATTAATTATTATAGATATAAACTGCAGTATAGACACCAGCAAAGCATTCATCTGTACTCCTTTATTATCATTTTAAGATACGTTCTCATAACGTCGTATAAATCTTTTATTTCAGGCCCCTGTCTGCTTCCGACCATCAGCATTCTAAGAGGCATAAAAAGCTTTTTGCCTTTTAGTCCCGTGTTTTCAATCACCCTCTTTTTAAAATCGCCGTAATTTTCTTCTAAATCGTTTGTTAAAATTTCTTTTTTAAGTATTTCGATCTCTTCATTGAATTCGTCAAAATCCTTTTTCGAAAAAACGCTGTCAAGTTTTTCTTTAAGCTCTTTAAGAGTCGAAACCTCATCAAGGTAAAGTCTCGCCAAAGGCTCATACTCTTCGTGATATCCGATATATTTTGTAAGTTTTTCTATTTTTTTCATATGTTCTTTATTGATAAATTTGAGCTTTGCCAAATCAAATTTTGCGGGTGCGCGGGAAATTTTTGTAATGTCAAAAAATTCGATCGCTTCTTTAAGAGTAAATATTTCATTTTCAAAACTGTTTCCGAGCAGTATCAAATAATTGGCAATCGCATCAGGTAAAAACCCTTCTTCTAAAAGCCATTTGACAGAGCTTGCCTTCTCACGCTTGCTCATTTTTTTACCTTCCGCATTTAAAATAATCGGCAGATGGGCGTATTTTATCTCTTTATCATATCCTAAAGCATCTCTTATTGCTATCTGTTTCGGGGTGTTGCTTAAATGGTCTTCCCCCCTTATAACAAGCGAAACATCATAAAGCATATCGTCAACCGCACAGGCAAAATTATATGTGGGCGTAAAATCTTTTCTCATAATTATAAAACTGTCTATATCAAAAGGCGAAAAGTCAAACTCTCCTTTTATCAGATCGTTAAATTTTACATTTTTTTGCGGTTTTTTAAGCCTTATTACAAAAGGTGTTTTTTTATCTAAATATTTTCTTATTTCAGTTGAACTTAAATTCTCACATCTTCCGCTGTATCTGTAAGGTCTTTTTTCTACTTTGGCTTTTTCCCTTTGAAAATTAATTTCATCTTCATCACAAAAACATACAAAGGCCTTTTTATCGTCTAATAATTTTTTGGCCATCTGCTGATGTATATGCAAATTTGAGGACTGATAAACCACGTTATCGTATTCGATTCCGAAAAGTTTTAAAATATTCAGTATTTCCTGATCTTTTCCCTCTATATTTCTTTCCCTGTCGGTATCCTCTATTCTGATTAAAAGTTTTTCATTTTTCTGTTTTGCAACTATGTAATTAAAAATGGCTACCCTTAAATTTCCGATATGCATATCTCCCGTGGGACTTGGTGCGAATCTTAACATTTTACTCCTTGGATTTTTCTAATAATTCAGCCACTATATTGTTTTTTGTGGCGAATTCCGCCAACGTGTCAAGTTCCGAAAACGTAAGTTTAGCATATTTTTCAAGCTCTACGAGCTTTTCGTAATACCATTTCGGGTTTTCTTTCGTTATACCTTCGTTTTTTACTTTCAGCAGTATTTCGGTACCTGTTTTATGAATATTTTTATGGTTTTTAATTAAATTTTCAAATTCCTTAAACCCTTTTAAAAGTTTTTTAATACCTTCTTTATTAATCCATCTGCCGAGTTTACAGCTGTTTTCATCAATTTTGAGCAGCTCTTCGTTGATTTCCTCTTTCGTAATTGCCGAATAAATATTGGATTTATATACGATGTGTCCTATTTTAAACGTAATAAAAATAAGCTTCAGCGTATTCTTATCCGATATTAAACTGACATCCGTCAATTCCTGTTTGAGTATGTCGAGAACCTCTTCGAAGTTTTTCAAAGTCACATAAGATTTGTCGCCTATTTTAACCACCTGATTGGTGTTTTCCTCAATGCCGTTAAACTGCTGCTGAAGGGTCTGTATGGTAATGGCTATTTCGTTTGTGGCTTTTTGCGTTCTTTCCGCCAAATCCCTTACATTGTCGGCCACCACGGCAAATCCGCGCCCGTGTTCCCCTGCCCTTGCGGCCTCTATGGCGGCGTTTAGGGCGAGAAGGTTCGTCTGATCCGCTATGTCTTTAATAAGCTCGACTATATTAGATATGGACGAAATGTTTTCGGCCATCTGCGTTATTTCGTTAGAAGTTTCCTGCACCTTTTCGCTCAAAAGCTCGAAATCGTGTTTGCTCTCCTGCATAAGTTCGTACGTTTTGTCAGCCTGGGAGGTGGAATCTTTCACTTTTGTCGTTATTTCTTTAAATGCGTTGTCTATTTCAAAAATTTCATTACCGACCCTTTCAAGGTTTGCGGTAATACCGCCGTCTATTTTAATAAATTTTTTGGAAAGTTCGCTTATTCTTTCCACCTTTTTGGAAATTTTCAGCGATTCTATGGCTTTTTCAAATTCCACTGCAACGTTTCTGAATTCCCCGTGAAGACCGCTCGGCATTATGTATCTGTACTCGTCGCCTTTTATTATGGCCTGAATGGTGTTTTTGGATTCCCTCAGCAGATCTTCGACCTGATCAAGCATTTCGTTTATATTCCACGCTATCTTTTCTTCAAGACTGTTTTCCCCGTTTATCAATATTCTGCTTGAAAGCTTTCCGTTATACGCTTCTTCAACCGTTTTTTCTATCTTTTCGAAAACATCCTTTTTCGCTTCGTTGTCTTCGGAATTTCCGTAAGGAAGCAAAAAGGCGGCCGCGGTTAAAAGCAGATATGTGACTGCAGGCCAATACTCTTTTATATAAACCAAATAACCGGCACATAAAAAGGCAACCCCGATTAAAGCGGACGTTCTTAAATTAATTCCTGTAATTTTCATATTCAGCCTTTTTGTAAATTAAACACCAGCTCGTGGTATTTGTCAACCACATTTTCGTCATCGGCGTTTAAAATTTCTTTTAAAAGTTCGTAACTTGCGGCAATACCTCCGCTTTTTTCGGCTTCTACAAGCTGCAGATACACTGCTTCCAACACCTCTATCCCTTTTCTCGAAGGTTTTTTTCTAAAAGAGGTATATCCGATTATATTGCCGTTTAAATCCAAATCCGCCGTAATATAAGCAAGAACCCAGTAATAGCCCCCGTCTTTTCTTAAATTTTTCACAAAGCCGAAAAATTCTTTTTTCGCCTGTACGAGATCCCATAATATTTTAAAGGCGATTTTGGGCATATCGGGATGTCTTATAATGTTATGGTTGGCACCTATAAGTTCCTCCCTGCTCCATCCCGCCATATTTACAAATATTCTGTTGCAGTACGTAATATAACCCTTAGTATCCGTTTTAGAAACGATAAAGTCGTCTTCATTGAGCACTTTTTCGTCATTCGTAATTTTTTTCGGGGCGTCGAGTTTGGAAAGCCTTTTGCCTGCTTTTATTTTTTGGTCGATTTTTTCCTGATCAATCATTTTCTTTCCTTAAAAAGGTTTAAAAAGAGTAAGATAATACATTAAGCCGAACATCAATACCGTAATCCAAAAAATTGCCGCCGCCGTTGTTTTTTTTACAATTTTTCTTTTCATTACTATATAAACGAGGTAAATGTTAAGAATCATAGCGATAATATCTATCGAAAGTTTTACATGTATCCACATACCGCTTTTTGCAACTTCCGGAAAATTCAACATAAGTTTCGTACCTATTAAAAGCACGGCCGCCATAAAAAACAGACTTAAAAAAGAGACAAATTTAGGGTATTCCCCGCATTCGAGGGATTTTGCCAAAGAAACTATAAAAACAGCCCATCCGAATACACACATCATATGCCAGTACAGCAGATTCATACCACTCCTTTTTCAAAAATTATATTAACTATCCGTTTGTTTGTCAAATTATTGTAATATCAAATATTAAAGTCAGCTATTTTGAAAAAGGAAAGTTTTTTTATTTATATTAATTTAGGGTCTGTCACTGTTTATAAGAAAAGCCGAAAGGGATTATTTAGGATCCCTTGCGACTTCGGTACCGTTAACCCTGATGATAATGTTGTTCTCATCGGCGTCAAATTCGACTCTGTCGCCTTCTTTGACTTTTCCTTCAAGTATAAGTTCGGCAAGTCTGTCTTCGATAATTTCCGCAAGCGCCCTTTTAAGCGGTCTCGCACCGAAAATCGGATCAAACCCGACCTCGGCGACAACTTCTTTAACCCTGTCTGTGAGAGTAAGTTCGATTTCTCTCTCAGCCAGTCTTTTAGTAATTTTTCTAAGCAATATGTCAACAATTTCTTTAACCTGCTCTTTACCTAACGGATTAAACACAACCACGTCGTCGAGTCTGTTTAAAAACTCAGGTTTCATTCTTCTTTTAAGTTCCGCCCAAACCGCTTCTTTTCTCGCTTCGGCATCTTTTATTTCCATAATGATATCACTTGCGATGTTGCTTGTTAAGATAATAATCGTGTTTTTAAAGTCAACCGTTACACCTTTATTATCCGTAAGCCTACCGTCGTCAAGCACCTGCAACAGAATGTTGAACACATCCGGATGCGCTTTTTCAATTTCATCAAACAATATTACACTGTACGGTCTTCTTCTTACTGCTTCCGTTAACTGACCGCCTTCTTCGTATCCTACATATCCGGGCGCCGCACCGATTAGTTTGGACACGCTAATTTTATCCATATATTCACTCATATCAAACCTGATCATAGCTTTTTCATCGTCAAACAAGAATCTGGCCAATGTTTTAGCCGTTTCCGTTTTACCTACCCCCGTAGGTCCTAAGAACATAAAGCTTCCGATTGGTCTGTTCGGATCTCCAAGACCCGCTTTATTTCTTTTAATAGCTCTTGCCACCGCTTTAATGGCTTCATCCTGTCCTACCACCCATTTTTTAAGCTCGTCTTCAATGTGCAATATTTTTTCAAGCTCGCTTTGCAACATTTTATTAACAGGAATACCTGTCCATTTGCTAACAACATCAGCTACCGCTTCTTCATCAACAGCGTTTTTAAGAAGCGTTCCTTCTTTTAACATAACTTCCCATTTTTTCTCAAGCTCTTCAAGTTTTTTATTAAGCTCTACTACTTTTCCGTATTCGATTTCGGCCGCTTTTTGAAAGTTACCTTCCCTTTTTGCGATATCGGCCTGAACTTTAAGTTCTTCAATCTGCTGTTTGATTTCGGCTATTTCTTTTAAAACTCTTTTTTCTTCTTCGAATTTAGCCTCAAGTTTTCTTTTCTCTTCTTCAAGATTTGCCAACTCTTTTTCGATTTCGGCAAGTCTTTTTTTGGACTTTTCACTCTCGCCTTCCATCTGAAGAGCCTCTTTTTCAACCATAAGCTGCTCGATTTCTCTTTTTATTTTAGCAAGTTCGAACGGTTCGCTTTCGATTTGCATTTTAATTTCAGCGGCCGCTTCGTCTATTGCGTCTATAGCTTTATCCGGCAAGAATCTGTCGCTTATGTATCTGTCGGTAAGTTTTGCCGCAGCTACAAGAGCCTCGTCTTTAATTATTACGTTATGGTGCGCTTCAAGTCTTTCTTTTAGACCTCTTAAAATTCTAATCGCTTCGTTTACACTCGGCTCGTTTACCATTACAGGCTGGAACCTTCTTTGAAGCGCCGCGTCTTTTTCGAAATATTTTCTGTATTCTTTAAGCGTTGTCGCACCGATTGTTCTGAGCTCTCCTCTTGCAAGTGCCGGTTTTAGTATATTTGCGGCGTCCATACTTCCCTCGCTCGCACCCGCACCTACGATAGTATGGATTTCGTCTATAAACAATATGATGTTAGGGTTCGCCTTCACTTCATCCACAACGGCTTTAAGCCTGTCCTCAAATTCACCCCTGTATTTCGCACCGGCGATAAGAGCTGTCATGTCAAGTGCCACTATTTGTTTGTTTTGAAGGCTTGTCGGTACTTCTTTTTTAACGATTCTCTGAGCAAGCCCTTCTACGAGAGCCGTTTTACCGACACCCGGCTCACCGAGTAAAATCGGGTTGTTTTTGGTTTTTCTGATAAGAATCTGCATCATTCTGTTGATTTCTTCATCTCTTCCGATTACCGGATCAAGCTTACCTTCTCTTGCTTTCGCAGTCAGGTCGATTCCGTATTTGTTAAGTGCGTCAAGCGTTTCATCGGCGCTTTTAGATTCAATCTTTTTATCCCCTCTTATTGCTTCAAGTGTTTTTTTAAGTTCGAACAGATCCACGAATTTGCCCAAAGTGTCTTTAAACAGATCCATATTCGCAATTAGCCACGTATCTACAGCTACATATTGGTCGCCAAGTTTTGTGGCAAGACCTTCCGCTTTTTCTAGGGATTGTATTAATTCCCTTCCTATTTTAATTGATTCTTTGGTAATATTGTCAACTTTTGGAAGTCTGTCAACCGCGCTTTTAAGTTCAAGCTCGATTGCAACCTTGTCAACTCCCATTTTGTTTAACGCCTGATTCAATACTGTATTTGTATTGGTCACCAATCCCCATACTATATGTAACGGATGTACTTCAGGGTTTTTATTGTGCAGTGCCAGGCTTAAACCACTCTCAAGTGCTTCCATCATTTGGTTTGTTAATTTCTCAAATATTCTTTCCATTTTTCCTCCTTAAAAGTTTTATGTTAAACGTATTATATCACTTTAGTCAATCTATGTCAAGGTTTTTTATATAAAAACTTAAACTTTCCTTAAATCACCGGCCGTTCACTTTTTTTTTACTTTTTTTCATCCCCTTTTACTTTTTTTTTGTTAAAATTTCAAAAACTCCAAGGAGCCGAATTGAGAAAAATATTTATCGCATTTGTAATAATCACTTCGTTATTCGCCGAAAATCAGCAGACAAGACTCGCCGCA
>NZ_JBMYAU010000028.1:0-5178 GCF_053994455.1 Nautilia sp.
CTGTTACCATTCGTAACATTGACTAACTTAGTTACATTATAAGTTTTTCTTATCATTAGACTACCCCTTTAAAAAAGATACTTTTCTTTTATTATATCATAATTGACTAACTTAGTCAAGTGTATAAAAAAATCTTATACCGTATTTATGGTATTTACTTCTTATAAGGAAATATCGTTGAGGTTGGATAATCGTATATTCTATATAACATTAATTAATAAGTTAGTTTAAAAAATAATATTTTTTATACAATTTACTATTGACTAACTTAGTAAAAAGTTGTATAATACTTAGTGTAAAATATTAAAAATCAAAAGGAGCAAAAATGGAAAACTTCAAACCGTTATTTTTCAAAAAACTATACGGAACAGACCGCACAGGTGACATTATTAAAATGTTTAAAAGAGATATTGAAAAGGTAAAAAGTTACGTTGATGTCATTAAGCTATCAAAAAAGTATATGCCGTTTGTCTATCTTGGTAATTCGGAACACACTATATCAACCCGTTATTATGAGCTTAAAAAAGCCCTTGAAAACGCTAAAACAGCTAACAAATACAAAGAAAAATTAATTGATGTATTTTCAGCACCGAATGGATTTTATGAGGCTTATAATGAATTAAAAGAAAGCAAACAAATTGAAAAAATGGAGCAAAAAGAAACCATTGATTTTGACCTAAAAAAATTTAACGAAATTATACAATATCTTTACGATATGGGTATGGACGAAACGTTGAGTAATTATCCCTATAAATTAGGTAGCAGACAAACGCCGGAACAGATAAGAGCTTATTATTTAGCGACATATCTTGCATTGACTACGGGACGCCGTCTTACCGAAATTTTAAAAACAATGGAGTTAAGAAAATATAAAGACCATTTAAAAGTAAGAGGTATTTTAAAAAAGAAAAATGAGAACAAAGACGAAAGTTACAATTTATTACCGCTTGATAATATTGAGAGAATTTTAAAAGCATATAAAGAACTTAGAAAGATTTTTGATGTAACTGATTTAACCGAAAGACAAGTTAATCAAAAACATAACAATAAATTCAATGAGTTTCTAAAAACAAAAATATTTCCAAATTCAGAGCTTACATTCCACGACCTTAGGAAAATCTACTTATTAAAAGCACACGAACTATACGGGAAAGACGAACCGCTTGAAACATTTGCGGAAAAAGCATTATTACACGATGTAAAACTTGACGCTAAATTTGTAACTCAAACTACGCATTACACCAATACGAAAACTAAAACTGACAATGATTGAAATATATATAGCACTTGCAATAATAGCAACGGGAATGTTTATATTTGCACTATTGGTTAAACCGACTAAAACACATCACAAAAGCAAGTGAAAAAAAATACAATCGTATTACATTCTTTTTTTTTCTTTTCACCACTTCGCAAACTATAACTCAGCTATATATATAATTTTACAAATGTAATTTTATATACTCCAAGCGAAAGCGACATACTACCCCTCAATTATCGTAACTAATTTAGTCAGTTGAAAAATATAACCGATATATTATATAATTTTTTCATAACTAAATACATAACTTAAAAAAAGGGATTTTTATGACAAAAAATAAACAGGAAAAAGACACAATAGAAAAAATAATCGAAACGCTTATCAAGCGACAATACCTCAAAAAATTTCTTGGATTAAAAGAACGTATCGACTTAAAAAGCATATATGATTTTTTTAAAAAAGAACTACGTTTTGACTTCTTGGAGGAAAAGCCTTTTAAAGCAAAGGCTAAAAAAGTTTATAACAAATTCAAACAGCAATATCATCGTATCCAAAACAACGACAAACTAAATATATTACAAGGCAAATACAAAAAATTAAGAATAATTGACGCATACGCTCACTTGGTATTTAGTGGCAAATGGAAATTAAAAAACGATGACTTAGAACTGTTCGAGGAAATGCTTGAAATATTATTCGTTGATATTAAAAAGCAAGCAAAAAAGCAATAAATCCGTATTACCTTTTTTTTGAAAAAATCAACAACGCAAGTCAGCCACGTATGCACTTGGCTATCAAACCCCCACTACTACAAGGATTTGGAGTATTACCTTTTTTGAAAAAGAATATGCAGTTATCAACGTTATATCGAAGTTATCGTTATCGGTGGGTATTATTCATCGTTTTTTCGTTTTTAAGCGATTTAAGCGATTTTTTTTGTTTGTAATACCTATATAGCCTCTACGTCTTTTTTTGCTTTCTACGTGCTTATTTCGCATTATTTTCAATATATTTTTTCATTAAATTATCTTCAAAAAAAGCAAACACAGACCTTTCCTTTCCAGACCTTCCCCCGCAAAAAAATTTCATCGGAGTGAGGCGGTTTGTCAAGGGTCGGCGGTAGCCGACTTGTCTTGCCCTTGACAAACCAAAGCCGAACGGAGATACACTTTTTTTTGAGGGGAAGGTCTGAATAAAAAATCAATATTGATAAAAAAACACTAAATAAAGTTGATGGGTAACAGCTCTACCGGGGGGTAACAACCGGGTAACAACCGGGTAACAGGGGGGGTAACAACCCTAAAAAAGTGCAGAAAATAACGATAAATAGGGGGTTTTGGAAAAAGGTAACAACCTCTCACCTGTTTTTCTGAATAAAAAAAAATTTTTTCTGAGAAATTGAAAAAAAGGCAAAAGGTTGTTACCGTTGTTACCTTGATTTAATAAAAGTCCTTAATTTAGGGCTTTCTTTAAGGTAACAACCTTAAAAAAAAGAGTTGTTACTTAGTTGTTACCCGGTTGTTACCGTATGTTAGGTTGTTACCTTATTAGAGAACAAATATGCAAGTATTGACAATTTCATTTCAAAAATGTAAAATAGCGAATATAAAGAAAAAAACGCATAAAAGGGTTAAAATGTTATCTATACCGAAATTTGTAAAAGAATATGAGATGGGAATTACTGAAAGAACAATGCAAAAGTGGGTTAAAAATAATCTTAATGAATTAGTTGAAAAGGGAATTGTTGGGGCAGTTAAAAATCCTAAAAGAGTTCGTTACGTTGTATTAAAACCTGAAAAGTTAAAAGAAGTGTATTTTAAAGGTGCCATCAATGAAAATTAATGGAAAAGAGATGTATTTTGACGTAGAACAGCAATGTTATGTTGAAATAAGAGAATATAAAAAATATGATGATTATGAGAAAAGGGAAAAAGAGGTTTTAGAGGTTAAGAATGTTTCAAAAGAGCATATTAAAAGAGAATTAGCAAAAGAATTATTAAGTTTAACAAAAGATGAACTTAAAATGCTGAAAGAACATAGAGAACGTTTAAAAACTTTATTTTTAACGGATATTGAAAGTGTAAAGTTGGTTTTTGAGCCGTTTAAAAGTAGAGAATGGGTTGAGGGTGGTTATTTATGTAAAAATTTGTTTAAGCCGTCAGAGCTTTGGCAAAAGGCATATAAAAATAGAATTGAGACGGAAAAGAAAAGCGAATTGTATAAAGATGTTAATTTTGTTTTTAAATATCCTCATATTTCGGCACTTCTATTAAATTTATTAAGAGATGATATGGATAGGATTGAATATTTTATAAATTGGTTATCGACTGCATTGGTTACATTAAGAAAAATTGGAACAGCAATTGTGTTTAAAGGTATTCAAGGCACAGGAAAAGGGTTGTTATACGAGCAAATTATACAGCCTATAATCGGTGAAAAATATACTTATACATTTTCAAACAATGATTTAAAAAGTCAATTCAATAAGAATTTGCAAAATAAACTTTTTGTCGTCGGGAATGAGATTAAAGGAGATTTTAGGGAGGGTAATCATATATATGAAACTTTAAAAATGTGGATAACTGATAAAGATTTGAGAATTGAGGCGAAAGGGAAAGATGCTTTTCAAATTAATAATTATTTCAATGTGTTGGTATTTAGTAATAATGAAACTCCGCTTCAAATACAGGCAAGTGATAGACGATATACAGTGTTTGAAACTAAAGAAAGGCAAATTATTCAAATTGCAAAAGAGGATTTTGGATATTGTGGAACAAGTGAATTTGTTGAGGGCATAAGAAAAGAGCTTAAAGATTTTGTGTTTGATTTATTCAAGTTTAATTTCAATATACACAGAGCAAGAATACCAGCTATTACAAAGGAAAAATACAATATATACCTTGCAAGTGTTAAAAAAAGTGAAATTTTTGCAAATGCTTTAAAAACAAAAGATATTGAGTTTTTTGAAACAATTATGGTTGATTACGTTGAATTTATGGACGATGAAATATTTGAACGATTATGTAATAAATTTCGTATAATGATTGTTAAAGATGAATTTCAAAAACTTGATAAATTTGAAACTTATAACCAAGTAAAAAAAGATTTATTTAAAGAGCTTGAAACAAGTGGGGAAGTTGATAATAATATTTTAAGTTTTTTGTATGTGATAGCTACGGGCGAAAAGCCCGAAAATACCCAAAAGATTGGAACTGCGTTAACCGTTCTGTTTGGGAAATCGAAGTTAAAAAAACGGAATAATAAAGTGTTTAGATTTCGTCAAGTTTTAATTAATGACGAATTTCCTTTCTAACTCCTCTCTAACTCCTATCCAATGTGGGGTTAGAGCTATTAAAATTATATCATAATCATAAAGAAGGATTGAATAATATTTTAGATACTGACATTATATACCCTCAGTATAAACTACCATTATAAAAGGTAATCTATATCAGATTATACTATAAAATCCCGTGAAAAAAGAAAAAAATAAGAGTGTTTGAAGTGCGAAAGAGGCTCAAAGGGATTTAAAAGAGAGTAAAGAGAATAAGTAAAAGGTTAAAGCTATTGTATCAAAAAAAAAAGATAATGCAAAAAATAAGCGTGAGAGTGTATCGAATTTATTAAAAAAAAGATTTTTGACATAATGAATGTTGCGGGATATGGTTTGATGATTTAAAATAAAAGGTAAATAAGTTAGTCAAACTCTCTTATGTTATTATACTACTACTCAACCTCAACGGTATTTCCTTATAAAAAGTAAATACCATAAATACGGTATAAGATTTTCTTATACACTTGACTAAGTTAGTCAATTATGATATAATAAAAGAAAAGTATCTTTTTTAAAGGGGTAGTCTAATGATAAGAAAAACTTATAATGTAACTAAGTTAGTCAATGTTACGAATGGTAACAG
>NZ_JBMYAU010000029.1:0-3159 GCF_053994455.1 Nautilia sp.
ACGGCTTTAGAAATCCTAATATCAGTTTCAAAAGAGTCGTTTTACCGCCTCCGTTCGGACCGATTATAGCCATAAATTCTTTATCTTCAAGGCTGAAATTTATATTTTCAAGCACCGTTTCTTTGTCGTATTTGAAATAAAGGTTCTTTACTTCAAGCGCTTTCATTTAAGCACCTCTGTGAGTTGATTTATGGTATCTTCCGGTCTTTCGTTTAAAGGCGATACGATAACCACTTTCGCACCTATTTTGGCAGCTACGATTTTTGCGTATTTGGTAGGGAATTCAGGCGAAATTATTACCGTTTTTACGCCGTTTGCTTTTGCGAGTTTGATAATTTTGGCAAGGTATGCGAAACTCGGGGCTTTTCCTTCTTTTTGTATTGCGATCTGTTTAATGTGAAAATCTTTTGCAAAATAGTAAAATGAAGGATGAAACGTAATAAACGCTTTTTGGCGTATGTTTTCAAATCCTTTAACCTCAAGGTTTGCAAGGGTTTTAATATAGTTTTTGTAGTTATTCAGATAGTATGTTTTGTTTTTCGGCTCATTCTCAATCAACGTATCAAGCACGGTTTTCGCCTGAAGCTGTAAAAGGGCGGGGCTTAGCCAGATGTGAGGGTTGTTGGTTGTTTTAATAAGGTTTCCGAAATAAATAATTTTAATATTCGGGTTTATTTCTTTTATTTTAGAAAGATACTTTTTATCAAACGGTACACCTATTGTGAAATAAATATCCGATTTTTTCAGCTCTTTTAACTGTTTGAAATTAGGCGCGTACGTGGCGGGGGAATTTCCAGGAGGCACCATTACATTTACCTTTACTTTATCTCCTCCGATAGCTTTTACAACGCCTTTTTGAGGCAGTATCGTCACGCTTATATTCAACGCAAAAAGCGGTGTCAGAAAAAATAGAATCAATAAAACTTTTAATTTTTCACTTTTCACTGGTAACTGTTTTACATTCATCACATATTCCTTTAAATATAACTTCTATTTCTTCTATATCGTATTCGCTGTAATTGGAAAGGCTTAAAATATCCTCGGCGTTAAAAGGTTTAAGACAATAGATCTTCTTACAGACCCTGCACTCAAAATGAGGATGTATAGGATTGTGGATTTTACAGTTCAGTTCATAAAAGCCCACACCTTCACTGTTTTTAATTTCTCTGATTGTCTGTTTTTTAAGCAGGTGTTTTATGTTTCTGTAGATCGTGGCTTTGTCAACTTCGAGAATATTTTGCAACTCTTTTGCACTTAAAAGATGTTTTTCTTCTAACAACAAAGCTATTTTAAGTTCTGTTTTTTTAAGATTTTCTATATTTTCACAACTCATAATGAAATTATATCAAAATGCAACTGAGTTGCAAAATTAATGCTTGGGAGTAAATCCGAATACTTTTTTAAATTCTTTTATAAAATGGCTCTGATCACTGAATCCGGCGTTTACAGCCACGATTGAGAGGTTGTTTTCTTTTTTCATAAGTTTAAGTGCGTAATTTAAGCGTTTAACTATTATGTATTGATGAGGGGTGAGTCCGAGCTGGTTTTTAAAAAGCCTCAAAAAATGATATTTGCTTAAATTTTCAGATTCTGCAAGGGTTTGCAGGTCGAGTTTTTGCGTAAAATTTTCATCAATCAGCTGAATAGATCTTTTTAATTTTATATCGGGAAGCTCAATCTCCTGGGTGTAGGAAATCAGTTTTTCAAAGAAGAAATATACCGCTTCTTCGTTTTTGTTGTACATCTTGCAAAAAAGCGTATTGATTTCGTTTGAGGTTATTTTGTTTTGAAAGTTTAGATCTTTTACTGAGGCGATTTCAAAGGTTATTTGATTGACGAAATCTTTTTCCAGTACAATACTTTTATATTCCCATATTCCGGATTTAACAACATGTATTTCATTCGGATTTATAATCCTGAAATCATTTTTTTCATAGTTAAGGGTTTTGTTTTTAAATTCGACAACACACGATCCGTTTGTAATAAGTGCGAAAGAGTATGTCTGGTGAAAATGCGGTTTAAATTCCGTATTGTTGTGAATATCCTCAATATATGCCGCAGTTTTGTCGAATTTAATCATATTTAACCTTTTTGAAATATAATTATTGTATCATTGAATTGATTAAAATCATAGAAAAAATTGCGGAGTGTAATATGTTTAAAAAAGCCTTTTATCTGTGGATGGATATTGCCGTATTTATGTTTTTTGTAATTTTAGTTGATTTTATGCTGTTTGAAGATCTGCTTATGTATTGGAGACTGTTTTTTTATATGAAAGAGATATTTATTGTGATTTTTGTTTTAACTGTTTTAATCAGCATTTTTGCTCTCGGGTATTTTTTTGAAAAACACGGTATCATAAGTTTTAAAAACAGAATAACGGGTTATTTGAAACTTTATTTTTCGATTCTGTGGAGGGCTTTGGTGTTTGTGGTTCCGATAGTTGGGATAATCGCTTTTGTTTATCACGGAAGCATTGGCAGTAGGATTGCTACCATATTTATTGAAATTTTGGCCGGCTTTCCCGCAATTTACTGGTATCTGAAAAAAATTTCAAAAAATTCTTGACACGAATTAAATTTTTGCATATAATTTCAATCCACATTCCGGCGTAGCTCAGTCGGTAGAGCAGACGGCTGTTAACCGTCGGGTCAGAGGTTCGAGTCCTCTCGCCGGAGCCACTGAATTTATTTTTAAAAGTGTCTGTCACCAAAAGCCGTCGTAGCTCAGTTGGCCAGAGCAGCTGATTCGTAATCAGCAGGTCACGGGTTCGAATCCCGTCGTCGGCTCCATTTAATATCTTTATTAATACAATACGGAGTTTAATTTCGGTATAAAATTTGTGTTAAAAGTAAAAAATTACATATTTTATTATAGTGACAGACACTTTGTTGAATGGAGATTTTTAATGATTGTTTCTTAAAATCTAAAATATAAATATCCAAAACAAATACGGGGTTTTGGATGAATAAAAAATAAGAAGAGATATAATGAGGCGTTAATATATAAATATTTATACGAAAAAATATTATATTAACCCAAATTGCTAGTTAAAAAGTAAATTTTGTTTATCTTTATCCAGTTTCAAAAAACAGTCGAAACTATAAGTTAAAATAAAAAGCTTAAGTTTTGTTAAAAAACCACCAATAGAGGTTGCTT
>NZ_JBMYAU010000030.1:0-2723 GCF_053994455.1 Nautilia sp.
TTTACTGAAATTACCTCTCCGTATTCTGCGAATACCGGTCTTAAATCGTCTTCAGTTGCCTGATAGTTAATGTTTCCTACGTAAATTGTTTTCATGTTACTTTTCCTAATTGTGAATTTTGCATTGACATTGTAACACCATTATGTAAAAAAAGCAAATAAATGTTAAAATTTCTTAAAAAAAGGACAAAATATGGAAATCAAACAGAATTATTTCAATTTCAGAAGCGCTCTTACAAAAGGCGAGAATGCAAAAGCGGAAGAGTTTTTTCAAAAGGCTTTTGATGAAGCGTTTGCTTTGTATCAGATAAAACTTTCAAAAAATGAAAAATTCGATTTAAAAAATGAAGAGGAGCTTTTTGCCGTAGTTGTACTTGTGGACAACGCTATAGGTTTTTGGAAAGAGGGAATGTTGGAAGAGGGAATAGCATTTTGTGAAAGTATGGTGGATTTGATAGATTCGCCTAAACTAAAGGAGATGTTTAAAGGATATTCCTTAGGGATGCAGGCCGGTGTGGATATTGACACGTTTTTTAGAAATTATGTCGATTTAACTAAGGTGGACGAGGAGTTCCCTCAGTTTTTGTGTAATTTTAAAGAGAATATTAAAGAACTTATCAAATAATGTTATAATAAAGATATTAAATTAAAAAGCAGGAGTATGGAACAGTTCGAAAACAGACTTAACAAAATGATCGAATCGTTGTTTGAATCGGGAGTTTTGAATAATATAAACAGTTCTTTCAATAAAGAGGAACAGCTTATAAATTTTCTCGATAAGGTAATTAATTCCACAATAGAGGGTATTGTCGTTTTTGATGAAAACAAAAGATGTATTAAAGCGAATAAACCCGCAGCGGTTATATTTGGATATACGCTTGAGGAGATGATAGGCAAAAAAGCTTTTGAATTTGTAGCCGAAGAATCCCGGGAACTTGTAAAAAACAGAATTCAGATAAAAGATCAGTCTCCTTATGAAGCCGTAATGCTGAAAAAAGACGGAAGTAAATTTCCCGCAATAATAAGAGGCAAGGATATTATTATAAACAATAAGAAAATAAGAATTTCGGCTGTTGTGGATTTAAGCGAACTCAAAGCAAAAGAAAAAGAAATTTATAAAATTGCGTATTATGACAGACTTACCGGCCTTCCGAATCGTCAGAAAATGATACTCGACATAAATAAAAAGGAAATTCACGCATGTGTGATTTTCAATATTGACAAATTCGGGCAGATTAACGATCTTTTCGGTTCCAAAGTCGGAGACGGGCTTCTTATCAAATTTACTGAGGAGTTAAAAAAAGAAAATATAAGTCCATACAGAATAGGAGGGGACGAATTTGCGGTTCTGTTCGATAAAAAAATGACGTATGAAGAAGTGGAAAAATTCATTATACGTATAATAGGCAAATTGGAAAGAATCGAATTTTTGGCCGGAAAGGAGCCATTGCATATTCATGTAAGGGCGGGAGCGGCGATTAATGGCAATAAACTTCTGACACATGCCGATATCGCCGTAAGGGAAGCCAAACAGAAAAAACTTCCTTTTTATATTTACGACGAAGCACAAAAGATAGAAAAAAGATACAAAAAAAACCTTGATATGACCGTTACAATTCATAAGGCTCTGGAAGATGACAGGATAGTTTGTTATTACCAGCCTATTTTTAACTCGGAAAAAGAGATTGTCAAATATGAGGTTTTGGCAAGGTTAAAAAATGAAAAAGGAAAAATAATACTTCCCGGAGAGTTTTTACCTATAGCCAAAACCACAAAACTGTATACTCAGATAACAAAAAAAGTGATAAAACAGGCCTGTGAAAAATTTGCCGGGATGGATAAAGGGTTTAACATCAATATTTCCATCGATGATATAATTCATCCCGAGCTTGTGGATTATATTGTGGATGTTGTTAAAAGTACGGGGACGGGAACTAAAATAGGATTTGAGATATTAGAAACAGAAGGGATAGAAAATTACAATATTGTAAAACGTTTTATTAAAAAAGTCCATGATTTGGGGGCGAAAATAGCCATAGACGATTTCGGGAGCGGTTATTCAAATTTCAAGCATCTGCTGTCATTGGAAATAGACTGCATAAAAATTGACGGTTCTTTAATAAAGGAAGTTACAAAAAAAGAAAAAAATTTAATAATAGTGGAAACGATTATAGAGTTTGCAAAGAAAATAGGTGCGAAGACCGTTGCCGAATTTGTCTGTAACGAAGAAATTTTCAATATCGTAAAAAAACTGAACATAGACTATTTTCAGGGGTTTTATCTCGCAAAGCCGATGCCAGATATTTAAGAAAGGATTTAAAATGAGCGGTTATATCGGATATATCGTAATTGGCGCCGTAATATTGGTATTTGTACTTATGTATAATTCTTTAATTTCAAAAAAAAATCAGGTTGAAAATATTTTCGGAAGTATTGACACGCTTCTTAAAAAAAGAAGGAATCTTATACCGAATTTAGTCGAAAGTGTCAAAGCCTATATGAAACATGAAAAAGAGCTTCTTGAAAAAATCACCGAACTCAGAAGCAGGGCTGAAAAAAGTGTTGACGAAAACGAAAAAATGAATTATGAAAACCAGATTTCATCACTTCTCGGAAAAATTTTGGTCAGTGTTGAAAATTATCCCGAATTAAAGGCAAACGAAAACGTAATGCATCTTCAAATGACGCTTGCCGAAATAGAAGAGCAGATAAGTGCGGCAAGAA
>NZ_JBMYAU010000031.1:0-15561 GCF_053994455.1 Nautilia sp.
AAAAAAAATACTTAAAGGAGACTTCGAGCATAAAATAGACACGAAATTAAAAGGAGAGGCAAAGGATTTCGTAGACTCTTACAATATATTTTTAAACAAACTTAAAGACAGTTTCGGAGTAATCGAAAAAAAATACACCGCTCTTATAGAAAAGGAAAAATCGGACGACCCATTAAACGACGCAAAAGAAACAATCGAACAGCTTGCCAATATTTTCAAATTTAAAAGAATGATTGAAGAAGACAACAGCTGCGAAGACATTTACAACAGACTGATTGACATATTAAACGGATTCGGACTTGATTATTACACGCTTGTAGGAATTGACAACAACGAAAAAGAATCGACAATAATATATAAAACCGGAGGAAATATATGCTGCAATATAGAAGAAAAATTTCAAGAATGTAGAGCTCATAGACTCAGAAAAGTAATTAATTCCATAGAATATCCTAAAATTTGCTCCCTTCATTTATGTGATAACGAATATATATGCATTCCGTTCAGTGCCGGAGGAAATTTTACCGGTATATTAAAAATCAACATTACCGAACAAAACAAAAAAAACGTATTAAAAAACCTTCCTTACATTAAAGCATACCTAAACGAAGTTTCAGCAATAATAGAAGCGAAATATACACTTGAAATTCTACATAACCAAACCATTAAAGACCCTCTTACACAAACATTCAATCGTAGATATCTCGATAACATACTCTCTTTAATAATAAACAACGCAAAAAGGAAAAACGACAAAATAGCGTTTTTAATGATAGATATAGACCATTTTAAGAAAGTAAACGACACTTACGGCCATAAAGCGGGTGACAGCGTCTTAAAGACAATTGCGGACATTTTAAAAAGTTCCATAAGAAAAAGCGATTTGGTAATCCGGTACGGGGGGGAAGAATTTTTGATTATTCTGCAAAATATCAAAAGTTCCGAAGATGCGCTTAAAGTTGCCGAAAAAATCAGATCCGCAGTTGAAAAAAACAAATTTTACCTTGAAAACAACACAATAGAAAAAACGATAAGCATAGGTATTAGCGTATTCCCGGATAACTGCGAGGAAGGAAGCGAATGCATCAAAAAGGCCGATATCGCACTCTACAAAGCAAAAGAAAGCGGAAGAAACAGGGTAATTATGTACAAAACTTAATTTTTCGGCTGCTTCTGTCTGCACTTGTTTTTCGTAGGCGCCGCAAATTCGATTAAATCTTCACCGCTTACAATATGCCGCGGGAGATTCTTAAGACACATCAAAAAAATCCTTGCGGTTGTTTTGGCGTCCCCCAGTGCCCTGTGATGAGTCTCCTGCGGAAGGTTCAGCTCCTCCATCAGATATTTTAAACCGTAACGCTGGGCTTTTATCGTTTTTTGGGAAAGGGTCAGAGTACACAAAAACCTGTTTAAAAGTTCGCCGAGGTTTTCCTTTTCAAACTGGTGGGCCAAAAAACCGTAATCAAAATCGGCTGCATGGGCCACGAAAATACTGTCTCCCAAAAACAGTCTGAATTTTTTGAGAATCTCTCTTTGAGAGGCCTCGTTTTCAAGCATCTTTCGATTGATACCGGTAACTCTTTCAACATACTTCGGCACATCCTCGGCGAATATAAGAAATTCGAAAGTATCGGTGATTTCAAGATTTTTTATTTTAACCGCGCCTATTTCTATAACCTGCCCTACGTTCGGTTTTGAATTGTTAACTTCAATGTCCACAACACAGTACTCGCATTTTTCATAAGGCAAAACGGCGGTTTTCAGTATGATTTTACCATTTTTTTCAATTAAAGGAAGCCCCTGAAACACCAGCAAATCTATAATGCCGTCCGTTTCAAGGCCGGGATATAGTTTTTTTACGTATTCGGCAAACTCTTTTTTATCCAAACCCTTTTTAAGTCTCTCTATAAATTTCTTTTTCATATCAGGCTTTTTGCTGGAATTATAGCATATATCAGTCAATAAAAGCCTTAAGAGTTTTTTAAGTTTAAATCGGAAAACTTGACGAAGCCGTAATACTTAAAAACGGCACAGCCCCAACGATCAAAGAACATCTTATAGCGCCGTATATGTGATGAGCGAATGGAACGAGAACCTGTGAATCGGCCGTAAGAAACGGACTGCATAAAGGTGAATTAACCTTTATGCCTTACTGCGTACATACATCAACGACATCCACATCCGTATCCTCCACCACAACATTGTCGGATTTGACGAGGTTGTTATAAACCGTTAAACCGTAATATTCCGCATCTTTAATTTCAAGCTGACCCAATATGTCAGCGGATTTTTCATATGTCGGATCTACAGTTACGTTTTCACAGTTTTTAATGTCAAAATCAACTTTATAAATTTTTTCTTTTACATCAGCACCGTCATGTCCGAATGTTAAAAATTTTCCGTTTTCCGCTTCACCGATTCCGTCATACCATCCGGACGTTCCCTGAATGACGGAAAGCACGTCACCGCTGTTTCTGTCTATTTTTATACCTATGAGATTTGCAGCCGAAACCGTAAGCGTATCCCCGTTGTTTACCATTCCCCTGTAATAACTGTAATATGTGGAGGTTTTAAAAAGATTCATACTTTTAACAGTGCCGTTAAAATCGAAATTCATAAGGTAAATATTAACAAAGGCCGTACTGTTTAAATTATCCCTCGTTATAAGGGAAACGCCTTTTTCATCCGCAACCACTCCTTTAACGTCGGTATATTCCCTTGAGGAATTAACGTCTTTTACCACAAACTCTTTAGAGAACTGAGGAAAAAGTTCGTCCCCTTTTACCAAAACGGACATTAAAAGCCCTTTTTGAATATTGTCGTTATAAAGGTTTCCCCCGATGTACAAAGTGTCGTTATAAACTCCGACAGCCGTAAAATGTATGTATCTGTAAGAGTTGATATACGTATATACTTCCGTCTCCCCCGTATTGTTGTTTATTCTCAATATTACGCCTTCGTCTTTTTCGCTAACGGTACCGCTGCCGTCGTCAAGTAACAAAACGGCGGTTCCGACCGCATAAGTATAGCCGTTTAAATAAACGGCGTCTTTAATCGAAATGCTTTTAACATCCGTGCCGGCATAATAAAAATACCCTTTAAAAAGTATATTGCCGTCCGAGTCGATTTTTACTATCATAGGAAAACAGCCGTAAAAAATAGAGCCTTTCGGATACACGTCGCTGATAAAAACCGTTTCGTTTCCGTTCCGGGCGGCCACACCGAAGTTTTCGTTCACATCCGAACTCCTGTCCTCCGTTCCGTTGTAATAGATAATTTTTTTCCATAAAATGTTACCGTTTTGATCCGTTTTTAAAATCAGTCCGTCCTCACCCCGGTGATTAACGTCGTTTACGTCTTTTACCACACTGCCGCCTAAAATATACCCGTCCGCCGTATAAACACCTTTGACGAAACGAATATAAGGAGAGAGAATACCGCTTTCACTCACATTTTCCTGGTAAAGTTTTGTAAAATAAGAAAACACCCCGTTTGAACTTTCATCACTTGCGTTATTGTCGGATGTGCTCATACATCCGCCCCCCAATAAAATCAGCAATAACAATACAAACCTGAACTTTTTCATTTTGTATCCTTTAATTTTGTTTTAACTGCTCTTTAATATTATTTTAATACTTTTTTTATTTTTTTTCAAGATTTATATTTGTTATAATTACCCACAACTCATATAAAGGGAAAAAAATGAAAAAAGTCAAAATAGTAGCAACCCTCGGACCCTCATCCTCCGATAAAATAGCTCAGATGATTAAGGCGGGAGTGGATATTTTCAGATTAAATTTTTCCCACGCCGACCATAAAACACACAGAAACTCAATAAAAGCAATCAGGGAAATCGCAAAAAAATTAAACAGCAAAACCGCCATACTGCAGGACATCAGCGGACCTAAAATAAGAATAGGGGAAATAAACGGCTTTTTGGAACTTAAAAGGGGGGATAAAATAAGACTTGTAAAACACTCCCCCGTCAGCTTTTACGATTTGACGCTTACATATCCCGAAATTATTGATCACGTAAACATAGGGGAATATGTTTTTTTTGCGGACGGCAGCATAAGAACCAAAGTAATAGACAAAGACGACAATTCCGTAACGTTAGAAGTCAAAAACCAGGGGGTGCTCTCAAGCAGAAAAGGGGTAAATTTCCCTCACTCGAAACTTAAAATTTCCGCCATTACGCCTAAAGACGAAAAAGATCTGGTATTCGGGGCTAAAAACGGTGTGGACATAGTGGCCATATCTTTTGTCAATTCCAAAAACGACATTTTAAAAGCCAAAGAAATTTTAAACAAAAACGGCGCCGACCCGTGGGTGATAGCAAAAATCGAAACTAAACAGGCGGTGGAAAACCTTGATGAAATTTTAGAAGTCTGTGACGGAGTCATGGTTGCAAGGGGAGATCTCGGCATCGAAGTCGGAATAGAAAAAGTCCCCGTTATTCAAAAGAAAATCATAAGAAAGGCAAACAAACTCAAAAAACCGGTAATTACCGCAACCCAGATGCTTTTATCCATGGTAAACTCCCCTTTTCCCACACGTGCCGAAGTCAGTGACGTTGCAAACGCCGTAATGGACGGAAGCGACGGTGTAATGCTGAGCGACGAAACCACCGTGGGCAAATATCCCGTAAAAGCGGTTGAAACGTTAAAAAACGTAATTCTCGAAACACAAAACATATACCCCTATTACAAAAAATATGAAATACTCGACGAAGACGCAATAGCCGCAAGCGTGGCGGACTTATGCAAGGGAATAGAGCCTAAGGCCATAATATGCTTTACAAGCAGCGGTACAACCGTAAAAAGCATAGCAAAATACAGACCAAAAGCACCCGTTTACGCCGTAACCCACGCAAGGGAAACAAGCAGAAAACTAAATATTGTATGGGGGGTTAAACCTCTTTTCGAGATACCCAAAATAAAAAACCCCGAAAAACTTATAGACAAATTTAAAGAACTTGCGATAAAAACGGGCTGTTTTCACAAAGGAGATATGGTAATTGTAACAATGGGCAGCCTCGTAGGCAAAGAAGGCACTACGAATATGATAAGGGTTATTGAAATTTAAATAAATTCCGCATCAAAAAAAAATTCTATTTCAGGAAAATTCCTGAATAAAAAATTTTCTATATTCGTCTTTATCTCCCCCGCCTGTTTTTCGCTGTGTGCGGCATAAACTATAGCAATACTCGCCTCTTTGGAATATTCACCGGAAATATCGAGAAGTGAAACGTTAAATTTTTTCAACTTCTCTTTTACGGAATTCAAAACTTTCCTTCTTTCTTTCAGGGAAAAAACATAGGGAAGCTCGAAATCGGCAATAAGATTCACAATTACCAATTAAAACCTTTTTAGTTTTTACTTTCTTTTTCCTTGCAGTTTTTACAAACACCGTAAATATAAAGCTCTTTTTGGGTATCCGGATATTTTTCTTCAATTTCCGCTTTTATCAGATCGCTAAACGGAACATCTTCTACCATCCCGCATTTTTTACATATAAAATGGGCATGAGGCTCTTTTGTAATTTCAAATTTAGGCTTTTGGTGCAAACATATTTCACTTATTATTTTTTCATCTTTTAAAGCGGTTATATTTTTATAAATCGTCGCAAGTGATATGGAAGGAAAAAAATCCCTTATGTTTTCATAAATCTCCTCTATACTCGCATGCCCTTTTTTTTCAAGCTCTTTAAGTATAGCCAGCCTTTGGGGGGTTATTTTAAGGTTTGATTCTTCTAAAAGCCCTTTAATCTGTTTCATATCAGCCTTTCATTTCTTTTCTTTAAAAATTTATATAAATTTCTAAAGAAAAGAAAAAAAGAAGAAATTAAGCTTCTTTAAAAGCTTTTACCATTTCCTCCATCTCTTTAACGTCCGCTTCGTCAACCAAATCCGCCAACGTCACATAAGCGCCCACATTTCCTGTCATAGGTTCGATATCAGTATTTACAGGCAGTGTTTTTTTACCCGGTTTCCAGTTTGCAGGGCAAACTTCACCTGTTTTATACGCATGTTGATGTGCGATAATCTGTCTTAGGAATTCTTTTACGCTTCTTCCGACCGGCGGAGCCTGAACTTCCTGAGCCACGATTACACCGTCAGGGTTGATTAAAAATCTTCCTCTAAGAGCAAGCCCCGCACCTTCAATCATTACACCGAATTTTCTTGTAACTTCTCCCGTCGGATCAGCCCCGATTGTAAGTTTAAGATCTTTAAGCAACGGCTCTGTTTCTACGAATCTTTTGTGTGAGAATTTCGTATCGGTTGAAACCGCCAAAACTTCCACTCCCAATTCTTTTAAAAACGGCAGCGCCGCATTCATAGCCGCAATTTCGGTAGGACATACGAATGTAAAATCTGCCGGATAAAAACATACGACAGTCCATTTACCTTTGTAATCTTCACTTGAAACTTCCGTATAATTGCCTGTTTCCGCGTTATAAGCTTCCATTTTAAACTCAGGCATCTCTTTTAATACCAATACACCTTCTTGTGTTTTAACTTCTTCCATACCGACCTCCTCTTTTGTTATTTTTTCATCTTTTATTGCTGTTTTCGTATCTTGTTCACATGCCATGTGGCACCTCCGTTATTTTTTACAGTGCAATTATAGTTAATAAAAATCTTTTTGTCAAGGATAATTAGAAAAAAAGGAAAAATTTTTTCCTTTAAAATATTTTCTCTAAATCCAAATTGTAAAAAAGATTCGGATGTTCGAGTTTCACCTTATCGAGGATCTCGTGTATGGAAGCGCTTTCGTTTCGTTTCATCTCTTCAAGCACCACCGCTTTTACATCGTCGTAATCAACCGGAAACTCGCTGAGTATAGCTTTTTCAAGTTTAAGTTCGAAATTTTCTTTCATTACGCTTTTTAACGTTTCCATAAGTTCCATATATTCGTCGGCGTCAAGGGCGATTTTTATTTTATCGCCCACCGTTAATATCCAAAGCGGACTGTTCAAATCACCCTCAACGACTTCACAACCATCGCATTTAACAACCGTTTTGTTTTTTATATTAAGTTTTTCAGCTATTTTTTCAGCCAAACCATCAATCCTTTCTGAGCGTGTAATCTGTTTTCGGCTTCAGCAAAAACTTCATCGGTATGGGACTCAAAAACCTCTTCACTCACTTCATACCCTCTGTATGCGGGCAGACAGTGTAAAAACATAGCGTCTTTTTTAGCCAGGCTCATAAGCTCTCCATCGACTTCGAACCCTTTGAAATCCTTAATTCTTTTTTCCTTTTCGTCTTCCTGCCCCATACTTACCCATGTGTCAGTCGTAACCACGTCGGCATCTTTAACCGCAAGTTTCGGTTCATATAAAAATTCTATTTCGGCACCGCTTTTTTTTGCAAACTCAACGGCTTTTTGTTTTATGCACTCATCTATTTCATATCCCCGGGGCGTTGCAATTCTTAAATTAAATCCGAGTTTCGCAGCCAAAACGGCCCAGGAATGCGCCATATTGTTTCCGTCGCCCACATAAGCCACAACGGTGTTTTGTGGAGTGTCGAAATCAAATTTGCCGAATTCCATCATTGTCATCAAATCGGCCAACAGCTGAACGGGATGGCATAAGTCCGTAAGGCCATTTATTACGGGGACTTCGGAATATTTGGCAAATTCCTCAAGCCTTTCCTGGCCGAATGTTCTTATCATAACCAGATCAACCATCCTCGTAACCACCCTTGCGGTATCTTTAAGAGGTTCCCCCCTGCCTAACTGAATATCTCTCGAACTTAAAAAAAGCCCGTTGCCGCCCAACTGGTTAATTCCGGCCTCAAACGACACCCTTGTACGGGTCGAACTTTTTTCAAAAATCATAGCAAGCTGCTGATGTTTAAGATACGGCTTGTAAATACCGTTTTTGGTTTCTTTTTTAATCTGAAACGCCAAATCGATTATCTCTTTTATCTCTTCTTTCGAATAATCGCACAGCCATAAAAAATGTCTCAATTTTTATCCTTTGTGTTTATAAGTGATAAGCAATCAAGTCATAAAGCGGGTAATGAAAATCATCCTCAACTTATCTGCTTCACAACCTCACGACTTAATTATTAGGGTATAATTTTATCAAAAAAAGGAGAGTTTTTGAAAATATCCGCTATTGCAACCCTTCCTACAAAATACGGAACGTTTAAAATACAGTCTTTCAAAGAGGGCGATAAAGAACATCTCGCCATTTTTACACAGGAGTTGCCAAAAACACCTTATATAAGAATTCACAGCGAATGCTTAACGGGAGACGCACTCGGAAGCCTCAAATGCGACTGCGGCGAGCAGCTTGAATTCGCTTTAAAAACAATAAATTCAAAAGGCGGTATTTTACTTTATTTAAGACAGGAGGGAAGAGGTATAGGACTCTTTAACAAAGTCAACGCATACGCGCTTCAGGACAGGGGATTTGACACGGTAGAAGCGAACCATCAGCTCGGTTTTGAAGCGGATATGAGGGATTTTTCCATAGTGGAGAAAATTTTAAAACATTTCGGAATTAAACAGATCAAACTATTAACAAACAACCCCAAAAAAGAATTCGCATTTAAAGAAATAAAAGTAATCGAAAGAATACCCGTAAAAATCAAACCAAACCCTTACAATGAAAACTATCTGAAAATAAAAAAAGAAAAATTGGGACACAAACTTTAACAAGCGATGGAGAATTGAGAATGGAGAATGAAAAATTCGGAATTTTTACCGATGAACTGCTCAAATGGAACAGGGTTCACAAGCTTACGAATTACAAAACGAAAGAGGAAATAAAAGAACAGATAAAAGACTCCCTTTACCCGTTAAAAAAAATAAAAAACGTAAAAAGCGCTATAGACATCGGAACGGGCGCCGGTTTTCCGGGACTCGTTTTAGCCGTGGCGATGCCCGAAACAGAGTGGTATCTTGTGGAGCCTTTAAAAAAAAGGTATTCGTTTTTAAATTACATAAAAATAAAACTGAAACTTCACAACGTTAAAATAGTCCCCTCAAGGCTTGAAAACGCGAATATAAACCCCGTGGAGCTGATTACGACAAGAGCGGTGATGCCGAGTGAGGAAATAATTAAAATAGCAAAACCCTATTTACAAAAAAATGGTAAAATACTTTTATATAAAGGTTCGAACGTTTTTGACGAAATCAAAAATCTTAAAATAAAAACGGAAATTTTTTCAAAAGGCAGCAGAAACTATCTGCTTATAAAGGATTTATATGGGTAAACTGATTTTATTCGCACTTATTGCGGCGGGAATTTACTTTATGTTTATAAAAAACACCGAGAAAGTTTCCGAAAAAGAGGATGAAAACGAATTCGTACAGTGTGAAAAGTGCAAAACCTTCGTTTTGAAAAAAGAGATGAAGAAAAAAAACGGAAAACTGTTATGCAAGGACTGTTATGACAATTCTTGAAAAACCTTTTTGCAGCGAAGAGTTTTATGAAGTAAAAACTCTTGAAGAGATAAAAAACTCCCCCCCTAATTCCACGCTTATATTCGAATACTGCGAATCTTCTCTCGAATTGTACAATTTTTGTAAGATCAACGGAATCCCTTACGGCGTAATCGTATCTGACATAAGGGAAATGATTTTTTGCGCCAATTTAGGGGCAAAATATATATTTTGTGATACAATAAAAAAAGCAAAAACATTTCAAAAAATAGCGGACGATTATCTGCTGAGCTGCAAAGTGGTGCTGTTTATAGAAAATTTTGAGGAGATAAACACTGTAGCGCGGTATGCGATAGACGCAATCAAATTAAAGGGGAGCAGATGAGAACGAACATAATACCCACCGAAAAAGAAACGGTTTTAAAAGAAGAGGACTTCATAATTTCAAAAACCGATCTGAAAAGCAGAATTTTATACGGAAACCAGATTTTTATAAAAATGAGCGGTTACAGCGAACAGGAAATCTTAGGGAAACCGCATAATATTTTAAGACATCCGGATATGCCCAAATGCGCTTTTAAAATATTATACGACCATATTCAAAACGGAAAAGAGTGGTTCGGCTTCGTAAAAAATTTAAGAAAAGACGGCGGATATTACTGGGTTTTCGCCAATATATCCCCCACATACGACAGCAACGGAAGCTTAATAGGCTATTATTCCGTAAGACGTAAGCCTAAAGACGGTTTCAAGCACATAATCGAACCCCTTTACAAAACACTGCTGAGCATAGAAATGTCGGAAGGAATGGAAGGGGGCTTAAGGGCTGTGGAGGAGCTTCTGAACAGACACAATATGTGCTTTAACGAAGTTATGTTAAAAATTCAAAAAGGACTTATCAATGAATTATAAAACATTGACATTCATAAACGGGCTTTTTTTCCTTTCTCTCGCCGTATATACGGTTATGCGTTCAGATTACATTTCGGCGGCACTCGCCTTAGCGGGCCTGATTTTGTCATTTATCATAATATTCGTCATCAAAACAAAAAACACCCGTAATGAAAAAAACGGCCTGTTTGATAAAATCGAAAAAGTTCTCCTAAAAGCTTCAAACGGAAATGTTGAAGACAGGATAACCGGAATTGATATGAACGAACCGGCTGCCAAAGCGGCCTGGGCGTTAAATGATCTTTTAGATCAGCTCGAAGCTTTCGAAAGAGACATCAAAGAATCCATAGAATCGGCAAAAAACGGTATAGATTACAGGGATATCGCCCCGCAGGGGTATAAAGGGACGTTCAGAAGAACCGTTATTATGTTAAACGAGGCGATACAGGCCATTTCCACCGCACTTAAAGAACAGGCCAGAAGCGAACTTGCACTCACATTAAACAACCTCGGAGGAGGTGTAAAAACACAAATCAACGAAATAAAAACATCCCTTGATACCAAATTAAAAGAGTTTATGATAAAAATCGACGAACTTTCCGGAGAAATTTATGAAGGTGCGGATGCAAGCGCCGCAAAAATAGAAAACCTTACAAATGTGTTAAACGAACTTATAGATTTCATTTCCCACACCAACGAAGCTATCAATATGCTTTCACAAAGAACGGACGAAATAGGGAAAATAGTAGAACTTATAACGGATATTGCGGATCAAACCAACCTTTTGGCGTTAAACGCCGCAATAGAAGCCGCAAGGGCGGGAGAACACGGCAGAGGCTTTGCGGTTGTGGCCGACGAAGTAAGAAAACTTGCCGAAAGAACACAAAAAGCGACAAGCGAAATTTCAATAACGATAAAAACGCTGCAGCAGGAAACCAGCGACATTCAGGCTAATTCGGACAAAATAACGGAAATGGCCACCACATCGAGAGAAGATATAGAAATAGTTCAAAACATGGTAATGGGATTTAGGGACAAATCCCTCGAAAACAGAAGAAACGTTGACTTAGCCCTTACAAGAATGCTGATGGATTTAGCAAAAATTTCACACCTTATATTTAAACTAAACGCACACGAAGCCATTATAGAAGAAAAAGAAATACATATTTTAAGCGACAAAGAGTGTGATTTCGGAGAATGGCTCAACAGCGAAGAATCCATTAAAAAAATAGGATGTTACCCCGAATACAAAACAATTAAAGAAAATCTGCATAAACAGATTCACGAACTCACCAAAAAAGCTCTTTTATGCACCAAAGAAAAAACGTGTATCTTACACAAAGAGCAGACCATAAAACAGTTTGAAGAAATAGAAAAAATTTCACAAAAACTCTCCCGTACAATGGATCAGGTGTTTGAAAAATACACAAAAGAGCCCTGTAAGTGAGAAAAAAGTTCAATATAACACTTATACTTCTCATTCTTCCTTTTATTTTTATAAGCCTTTTTTTGGTTAATGAGATTTCGCACAAACTTTACATTAAAGAACTTGTCTATATTTTTATAGGAGTGGTTGTTTTTGTGCTCACCTACCTTCTGCCTATAAGAAAACTTCTGTGGCTAATCCCCATAATTTACTGGTTTAACATATTTTTACTGATTCTTGTCGACACCGTGGGAATTAAAATCCTCGGAGCGCAGAGATGGCTTAAAATACCTCTTTTAAACATTACGATTCAACCTTCGGAATTTATGAAAACGACCCTTTTGCTTATGCTCGGATATTTAATATACAAATACCCGCCAAGACCTTATTATAATTTTAAGGAATTTTTAAAACTTTCTTTTTTTATAATACTGCCCTTTATACTCATAGCAAAAGAGCCCGATTTAGGAACGGCCCTTATTACTCTGATTATAGGTTTCGGGGTACTTTTTATTGTAGGTGTGGACAAAAAAATATGGATTACCCTCACAATGGGTGCTGTTTTGTTAGCACCGGTATATTACAAATACGTTATGAAAGACTATCAAAAAAAAAGAATCGAAAATTTTTTAAACAAACCCAGCTATCATGTCAGACAGTCTATAATCGCTATAGGCAGCGGGGGGCTGAAAGGCAAAAACAAAGACGAGGCGACCCAGACACAGTTAAAATTTCTTCCGATAGCAAGCAGTGATTTTATTTTTGCCTATTTAGTGGAAAGATTCGGGTTTTTAGGGGCGGGCGGAGTTATTTTTTTATATTTTCTGCTGATTTTTTACCTTTTAAACATTGCACAGAAATTAAAAGAAGATTATTTCGCAAAAGTAATGTTTGCAGGCGTCGGACTTATGCTTTTTATATATTCATACATAAATATAGCTATGACGATGAACTTGGCACCCGTCGTGGGAGTGCCCCTGCCCCTTTTAAGCCACGGCGGAACAAGTTTTATCAACTTTATGATTCTTTTTGCTATACTTGAAAATTTAATAAGCAAAAAAGAATTCATACACACGTACGGAGTGAAATAACTGCGGATAGGGAATAATCCGGTGTTGTCAATTTATTTTAAACCGTAAAATACAAAAAAGGACAAAAAGTGAACGAACTGCATCTGTTTAAAGAGCTTATAGAACAGAAAAAATATTACAAGGCCCATGAATCGCTTGAAAAGAAATGGCAAAAACTGAAAAAAGAAAATTCTCCCCTGCAATACGCCTATAAAGGTTTAATTAATGCGGCCGTCTCTTTCGAACTAAAAAAAAGAGGCAGACCGAAACATACATATGAAAAGGTGTGGAGCAATTTCGAAAAATATTCATCCTTTTACCCGTTGGAAAAAGATACTGAAACTGCGGCAGTTTTTCTAAGAAAACACAAAAAAAATTTAACAAAAAAAAGCGGATGATATGGGGTTTTTTATCAAACTTTTAAAAGAACTGAACAGTGCGCAAAACGAAAAATTCATATCCCTTGCAATCGTATTAGGGGCAATCAACGGTTTTTTGCCGTTTTTTAACATATATACCTTTTTTATTTTTATTATCGTATTTATAATAAGGGTGCCTTTAGGGCTTTTTTTCGCCTCATGGGGTGTGTTTTCGGCATTGGGATATTTTTTGGATCCTCTATTCGACAAAACCGGCTATCTTATATTAACATCCCAGAGTTTAAAACCGTTTTTTACCTTCTTATACAACCTCCCGCTTATGAGATGGAGCGGCTATAACAACACAGTCGTAACCGGTTCACTTGTTATAGGGGTTCTGACGGGGACTGTTCTTTATTTTTTATTAAACGGATATTTTTCCTTATACAGAAAGACATTTTTCCCTTTCTTTGAAAAACACAGACTTCTTAAATGGATAGTACCTTCAAAAACGGATAAAAAAACACCTCTGAGACTCTCAGGCGTTTTAACATTAACAACCGCGGGCATACTTTTATATTTAGCGGGTACGCTGTTTTTAGATCCGGTATTAAAAACGGTGCTGCAGTCAGTTTTATCAAAAACGTTACACAAAAAAGTTTATATCGCCTCGCTCGATACGTCACTGAAAAACTTCGATATGAAAATAAAAAACATCCACATCGGAGAAATAAAAATTTCAAAAATATACGTCAAAGCGGACCCCTATCTTCTGTTATGGAAAAAAACGGATATAAAAAACCTTTTAATAGAAAAAATCATAAGCGATAAAAATTTCCAATATTACGTTCAGAAAAAAGAAGTCTCAAAAAACAGCAAAACCCATATTTCAATTCCCGATATAAATGTACCGAGCGCCGACACTTTTATAAAAAAACAGACCTTCAAGAGCGCCGAAGCGTTAAACAGACTTAAAAAAGACTACAAAAAATTCGAATCTCTATGCATAAAAAACAAAACCCTGATAAAAGAAGAAAAAAATAAAATAAAACAAATACAGACGCAGATACGCTCACTTTCGGAAAAAATTAAAAATATAAAAAACGTTCAAGATATAAACAATATTTTAAAACAAACCAACAACATAAAACAAGAAATAAAAAACCTCAAAATTTCATTAAACACAGGGCTAAATGAAATAACAAAAGCAAAAACCGCAATAAAAAACGATTTAAAAGAACTACAAACGGCTCTAAAAGAAGACTATAAAACAATAGAACAAAAATATTCTTACCTAAAAAACAAAGAATACCTAAAATTCACGGAATCCTTTTTAAAACCCGAAATAAACGCTTATCTGAACAAAGCGCTCTTCATATACGAAAAAATAAAACCGTACCTTTATTCCGAAAATGAAAAAGAGACATATGAAAGAAACGGGGGAAGAATAATAAAATACGAAGACAAAATAACATATCCGAATTTCATACTTGAAAAAGCCAAATTAGAAGCCGTCTTTAAAAACGCAGATTTTAACGTCAGTGCAAAAAATTTAACGGACAATCAAAAACTTCTAAACAAACCCGCCGAAATCAAAATAGATTCCGTTTCTCAATTTTACAAAAAACTCACCGCCGATATTAAAATATTTAAAACCGTATATTTTAGACTTACTGTAAATTCATACAAAGCCAACAGTGTCAAAGCCGGCAATCTGATTATCCTTCATCCCTTAATCGATATCGAATCCGTCGGCGAAATAAGCAATATGCTAAACATAAAAATAAAAGCACTGTTTAAAAACTTTTCAATCGAATATAAAAAGTCTGAAAAAATAGAAAAACTGCTCTCATCAATCAAAAGTTTTAACGTAACTGCTTCCGTCAAGGGAACACTGCACGGATATAAAATAAATCTGAATTCTGATCTTGACAAAAAACTTTCCGGAATATTAAAAAAAGAGTACGATTCGGAGATTAAAAAACAAAAAGAAAAAGCAAAAAAACTCTTAAACGATAAAATAAACAAAGAAATCAAATCTGTCAATCTCAATGAAAACCTGATAAAATCGATAAACGATGAAAAAACAAAACTTGAAAACCTAAAAAAAGAATTGCAGAAATATTCAGAAAAAAAACTTAAAAAAAGATTGTTTAAAAAGAATATTTTAAATAAATTTCTTAAATTTTAAATTTTTCCGCCTTTTATCCCTTGAAATAGAACAAAAAAGTAGTTATAATTTCAGTCCACAGAAATGTGGACTCGTAGCTCAGTTGGTTAGAGCAACCGGCTCATAACCGGTTGGTCGCAGGTTCGAGTCCTGCCGAGTCCACCATTTCCGCCCAGGTAGCTCAGTCGGTAGAGCAAGGGACTGAAAATCCCTGTGTCGGCGGTTCGATTCCGTCCCTGGGCACCAT
>NZ_JBMYAU010000032.1:0-47231 GCF_053994455.1 Nautilia sp.
GGCGAGTTCTTTTATTATACCGTTAAAATACCCCTTAATTGCTAGAATAAGCGTAATACCGATGATAATTCCGTCAAAAATACTCATATCATTCCCCTATTTCAAAGCCGTTGCGCTTGATTTTCGCCTGATACAGCGCATTATCGGCTCTTTTTATGATTTCATCGAAAGTGTCGTTTCTTTTGTGTTTCGCAAGACCTATAGAAACGGTGACCTTGATTAAATCCTCTTTATATTTCAAAAGAGTGTTTTCTATTTTTTTTATAATTCTTTTTATAATTTTCCTTACATTTAAAATATCCATTCTGTTAAAAATAATAATAAATTCGTCTCCTCCGTATCTATAAATTTTATTTTCCCTTCTTATCATTTTTTTTATTATATCCGCTATTTTTATAAGTACGAAATCTCCTACTAAATGACCATATTTGTCGTTAATTTCTTTAAAATGATCCAAATCCACTATTGCGATTATAAGGTTAAGATCCCTCTCTTTTCCTTTTTCCAATATTTCGTTTAAATCCTTAAGAAGCGCTTTTCGGTTGTAAACCTTCGTAAGGGGATCTATAAGAAGCTCTTTATAAGCTCTGTCAAGCTCTATTTCAAGGGAATGCACCGTCTTTTCGAGTTTGTTTATTTTCTGCAGCAGTGAAGTGCTGAACTGCATAATAATCTCTTTTATCTCCTCCATCTGCAACGGAGCCACTTCTTCGATAAGACTTTCGGAATCCTGTTTTATTTCCTTTGAAACGTTAGAAACCTCTTTGATTGTACTGATTGTTTTGTGAAGTATCATTTCGTTCAGGTCCGGATCCACACATAACAGTTTCGGATTGAGCTCTTCATAAATGCCTTCCTGTTTTACCAAAGAAACAAATATGTTTTTATAATACAAAGGATACGGCGGTTTATGTGCTTTTTTCAGCTCATCCATCGCTTTTTGGGAAATTTTTATAATCGTTTCTTCCATTCCGTTACCTTTTTTGTTATTATCTGAAAAAATCAAAACTTATGAATTATACAAAAAAAAGGAGTGATTTTGAGGCTTACAAAAGAAAAAGCTCTGCAATTAATCAAAAATGAAGATCTGATAACCCTCGGAAAAATGGCACTGGAGAAAAAAAGGGAGCTTCATCCGGAAAAAATAACCACTTTTATAGTAGACAGAAACATCAATTATACGAACATTTGTTTCGTAAACTGTAAATTCTGCGCTTTTTACAGACACAAAAAAGACAAAGACGCCTATGTTTTGAGTTTTGAGGAAATAGATAAAAAAATTGAGGAGCTTATAGAAATAGGAGGGACTCAGATTCTTTTCCAAGGAGGTGTACATCCTAACCTGAAAATCGATTTTTATGAAAATTTAGTGGAACATATACATAAAAAATACCCACAAATCACAATTCACGGTTTTTCGGCCCCTGAAATAGACTATATATCCAAGGTTTCGAAAATTCCGGTAAAAGAGGTTTTACTAAGACTTAAAGAAAAAGGGCTCGGCTCCATTCCTGGAGCCGGTGCGGAGATATTAAGCGACAGGGTAAGGGACATTATAGCCCCTAAAAAAATAGACTCCTCCCGCTGGCTTGAAATACATAAAGAAGCGCATCTTATAGGTATGAAAACCACGGCCACCATGATGTTCGGTACGGTGGAGAGCGTTGAAGAGATAGTCGAGCACTGGGATTTAATAAGACGTTTGCAGGATGAAACCGGGGGATTCAGGGCATTTATAATGTGGTCGTTTCAGCCTTACAACACGGTTCTTTACAAAGAGGGAACCGTAACGGGTAAAACATCTTCGAACAGGTATTTAAGATATCTGGCAGCCGCAAGACTGTTTTTGGACAATTTTAAAAACATACAGTCAAGCTGGGTAACACAGGGCAGTTATATAGGGCAGCTGGCACTTCTTTACGGGGCAAACGATCTCGGTTCCACAATGATGGAAGAAAACGTCGTAAGAAGCGCGGGCGCACAAAACAGGATGAATCAGCAAGAAATGATAGAACTTATTAAAGATATAGGGGAAATTCCGGCGAAAAGAAACACCGCATACGAAATTCTGGAAATATTCAGCTGAAATTTATCTCTTTTGCAAGTTTGTTAAACCTCCATTCCTTTCTCGCCTCTTTTATAAGGTTTTTATCTATACGGGATATGAGAAGCTCCTCTTTTTCCCCGAGACTGACGACGGTTTCGCCGTCCGGGTTTATTAAAAAACTGTGCCCGTAAAATTTCCATTCCCCCCAGCTTCCGGTTCTGTTGACGCGCGCCGCATACATATTTTTAACAAAAGCGAACGTTTTTATCAGCTCAAGCCATCTTTTTTTCGAGTTGAACGTTCCTACACTCGGAATCAACACGAGATCCGTTTTTTTTTCTGAAAAATAATCCCAAAACCTGCTGAAATGCGCTTCGAAACCGAACATAGCCCCGATTCTTATGTTTCCTACGGAAAATATCAGGGGTTTGGATTCTTTTTTGTCAAAAAACATATCCTCGTTCCAGTGTTCGTACGGCATATACACCTGCTGGTAATAAAATCTCGCCTTTCCTTTTTGAAATTTTACGATGCTTTTGTGTTTTTTGCTCCCCTTTACGATTATAAGGGGCGCCACTATCGTAATGTTATATACCAAAGAGAGTTTTTTTAACAGTTTAAGCTGATGGTTCGACTGCTCTTTTACGAAATTAACCGGAATTTTTTCAATATCTTTGAAAAAACGGTTTAAAACGTATTCGGGCAATACGAAAAGTTTTACGTTTTCCGTTTTTGCAATATTCAGATAATAATTCAGTTTCGCTTTGTCAAAAGGAAGCTCGGCACTCTGCAAGAGGGCTATTTTCATTTTATTTCCTGAAACTGCAGTTTCGCCTCCTCTATCATTTTAGTAGCCTCTTCAAGCAGTTTCACCCCCTTTTTATAATATTCCATCGCTTCGTGAAGCGTTATTTCGGGGTCGTTGAGTTTTTCGAGCAGTTTTTTCGCCTCGTTCAGTTTCGTTTCAAAATCCTTCATTTAACATCTCCTTTTAAAATGTCGTTTATGATAAAATCGAATTTTTCAGTTTCAACTAAAAAACTGTCGTGTCCGTAGTCGCTGTTTATCTCAAACAGCCTGCAATCCCCTCCCGTTTTGTCCATATAATTTTTTATATCTCTCATCTCTTCCGGGAAAAAGAGGGTGTCACCGGTAAATGAGATTAAAAACACCCTGTCTTTAATATGGGAAAAAGCGTCTTCTAAAGAAACGAACCCTCTTGAAATGTCAAAAAGCGATATGGCTTTTAAAATATATATATAACTTAGGGGATCAAACCATTTAGGAAACATAGCGCCGTTGTATTCAAGGTAGCTTTCAACCTGAAATCTGCCGAAAAGCTCGAACATTCCGTCGGTTTTTACATATTCCCTTCCGAATTTCCTCTCAAACGTTTTAGGAGATATATAATTCAGGTATCCTATCATTCTTGCGGCGGCAAGGCCTTTTAAGCCTTTTTGTTTTATTATGTCGGGATCATAATTCCCGTTTTTGAATTCGCCGTCCGCCCTTATGGCTTCAATCATGGATTTGTTTATGGCTATAACGTAAGGCTTTGTCTGGTAGGTGGTGGCGATGGGTATCACGTTTTCGCAAAAACCCGGAAAATCAACCGCAAACCTTAAGGCCTGCATTCCGCCCATGCTTCCCCCGACCACCGCTTTTACCCGTTTTATTCCGAGCGAATCGAGTAATATTTTTTGTGCTTTTACCATATCTTTTACGGTAATAACGGGAAATTTCAGCCTGTATCTCTCACTGCTGCCGGGATACATCGGAGACATCGGTGAGGTTGAGCCGAAACAGCTGCCTATAACATTGGTTGAAATAACAAAATATTTTCTCGTGTCTATCGCCTTGCCGTCTCCTATCAGAGCGTCCCACCATCCCGGTTTTCTGTCCCCTTCGTACATACCGGCTGCGTGGTGTGAGCCCGAAAGCGCATGAGTTATGAGTATTACGTTGTTTTTTTCTTCGTTGAGTTCACCGTATGTTTCGTAAACAATCTGCCACGGCTCGAGAATCCTGCCGCTTTCAAGGTACAAAGGCTTTGTAAATTTTGCTGTTTTGGTTTCAATATTCATATCTGCCTTTTTTCGTGTAATTTTATCAATTTTTTAAAATTTCTTCTAATGGTTTGGGTTCACAAAAGTAAAATCCCTGAAATTCGTCGACGCCGAGTTCTTTTAAGAGTAAAAATTTCTCTTCGTCGCTTACGAACTCCGCTATTGTTTTCAAATTGAATTTTTTGTTAAAATCGACTATCAGTTTTATAATGTCCTTATATTTTCCGTCTTTTACGTTTTTGACAAGCGTACCGTCTATTTTTATGTAATCCGGATTAAGCATAAGCAAATTTACGAAATTCGAATAACCGCTGCCGAAGTCGTCAATCGCTATTTTGGCGCCGTATTTTTTAACGCAGTTGATAAAATCTATCACTATGCCGAAATGTTCTATGTTTTCGGTTTCGAGTATTTCGAAAACCACGTCCATTTTATTGTTTTTTAGATAAGAACATATAAAATTTCTCGTATCGTCGTTTTGGATATCTTCATAAGAGAGGTTTACCGAAACGGTTTTTTCGATTTTTTTCATATCTTTGAAAACCTTTTCAATCATAACGGTTGAAAATTTGTCATACAGTTTTGAGTCTTTAAGTATGTCCATAAAATAATAAGGGGGATATATTTCACCGTCAAGTTTCAGTCTCATTAAAGATTCGTATTTGAGCGTTTTGCCCTCTTTATCCACTATACACTGGTAATAAGGGAGTATGCCGTCTTTTTCGAGTATTTTGTGCAGCGTCTGTATTTTGGAGAGTTTGACTTTCTGTCTTTCCTCCATATTTTTGTCGTATAAAACAAAATTTTTTTTAGTGCTTTTAAGCGCGAATTTCAAAGCGGTTTCGGCGGTTTCGAAAAGCTTGTTTTTAATATTGCTCGCACCTATGGTGAAATTTATTTTTATATCGAAATATGAAAGCTTCATATCGGTAAAACGTTTAAAATCCTCATAGTCTATATTCTCCTTAAACGCAACGGCAAATTCGTCACTGCCCACACGGTAGACGTTTTCAAAATTTTCTTTGAGATATTCCGCTACGAATCTCAGAATTTTATTTCCGAATTCAAAACCGTAAATATCGTTGATATCGGAAAAATTGTCAACATCCATCAGGACAAGGGCTTTGTAGTTTTTAACGTCGTCAAGCAGTTTGTTTCTGTTAGGAAGTCTGGTAAGAGAATCGAAATAATACCTTTTTATCAGATCTTCTCTTGCCTTTTCATAATTGTTTTTTAATTTTTCATATTCGCAAACTATATTGGTCGCTATTATGTTACCCACATAGTAAGTTATCAAAATACTTAAAACCGCTATGAGGATAAGGGTTAAAAACGTGGCGGTGAACAGTTCTTTTACATTGGAAAATATTTTGTTTTTGGTCCGTTCTACTATGTTTTCTATCTGCGATATGTAAATACCTTTCATTATACCCCAGTTATAAGGCTTGTAAAGGGCGAAATAAGAGATCTTTTTTTCGTATTTTCCCGTTTTGGGATTTTTGAAATAATATTCGACAAAGCAGTTTTTGTCGTTTTTAAAACATCTGAAATATGTTTTGTTAAAAAAGTTTCCTTTTATGTCGGGTTTGTTGATTGAAATTTTACGCCCGATCATATTTTTCAGACCTTCCGGCGCATATATAATTTCACCGAATACACCGTTTTTGGGAGGGTTCCACGTGTCTATTTTACCGAGTGCTATATAAGACACCTGATCTTTGTTTATTTTGTCCAGAAATTCAAAAATGTTTTTCTGGATGGTTTTTTTAATAATGTCGAGATTAAAAGCGATTCCGATATCCGCACCGTCGACGTTTTTATAAACCGTCAGATATTTTTTTCCTCCGTGCTTTGTTACCGTATATATTTTCCGTCCTATTTTTGTTTTTTCCAAAACAATATCCCGCGGATACGCCGTTTTTCCGGTTTTATACCAGAAGAAAAGATCTTCGGTGTAGTAGTTTTTAAAATATTTTTCAACCCCGGCTTTATAGTTTTTGTAATTGTCCGTAACTATATGCAAAAGATTTTTGTTAACGTCGTATGCAAGGGCGTATCCTATCTGCCTGCTCTGGTTTATAACGGCTAAAACGGTGTCCACTTCGTTTTTTAATATTCTTTTTTCGTTTTCGATAAGCTGCTGCTTGTCAATTTCGAATTTTTTATTTGCCAAATCAAAAAGCAGATTTTTATACAGCATAAAAAAAACTGCTATGGTAAACAGAAAAGAAACAATGGGAATAACCAAAATCAGTTTAATCTGCTTTTTCAATAGCCTCCCTTAAATCCTCAATCAAATCACCGACGTCTTCAAGCCCGACACTAAGCCTTATAAGACCTTCCTCAACGCCCGCCGCCGCAAGCTCCTCGGAACTGAGCTGCTGATGTGTGGTGCTCGCCGGATGTGTGGCGAGGGATTTGCTGTCGCCTATATTGGTGACAAGCGAAAATATTTTAAGGTTTTTAACGATATTTTTGGCGTATTCGTAATCTTCCACTTCGAAGCTTACGATTCCGCCCGCATATTTCAGATATTTTTGTGCGTACTTATAATTATCGTCCGTTTTTAAAAACGGATAATTGACTTTTTTTATTTTTGGGTGTTTTTGCAAAAACTCCGCTATTTTAAGAGCGTTTTGAGAATGCTCTTTTATTCTTAAGTGCAGATGTTCGAGCCCCTGAAGCAAAAGCCACGAATTAAAAGGAGACAAAACGGCGCCGTAATCCCTCAAAAGCGCAAGCCTGGCCCTTTGTGTAAAAGGGTTTTCGAATCTTTCGCAGTAAATAAGACCGTGATAACTCTCATCCGGTTCGTTAAACTGGGGGTATCTCTGGGTTTTGAGCTTATTTACGGCTTTTGGTGACTCTATGACGCACCCCGCTATCGCACTTCCGTTGCCCGCTATGTATTTGCTCGCACTGTGTACCACTATATCGGCTCCGAATTGAACGGGTTTTACCCCGTAAGGAGTCGCTATTGTATTGTCGCATATTAAAATAACACCGTGTTTTCGGGTGATTTCCGCTATTTTTTCAAAATCGGGCACCGTCAGGGCCGGGTTAGCCACACTTTCTATCAAAACAAGTTTCGTTTTTTCGTCTATCATTTCATCAAGCGCATCCGCTTCATGTACATTAAAATATTTCGCATTTATGCCGAACTGCTTTAAAGTCTGCGTCGAAAGGGTTATGCTTCCGCCGTACAGTTTGTCCGATATTATTATATTATCCCCGTTTTTTACAAGGTTGGCAATCGAATAAAATATTGCGGCCATCCCGCTGGCCGTTGCAAGCGCGTCCACACCCCTCTCAAGCGCCGCGATTCTCTTTTCGAACACCCTCGTGGTGGGATTGCCTATACGGGTGTAAATATTTCCCTCCTCTTTCAAATCGAAAAGTCTTGCTGCGTGATCCGTATCCTCATATTCATACGCCGTAGTCATATAAATGGGAACCTGCATTGTTTTTTCACCGTCTTTAACATATCCGTAATGAAGGGCGAGCGTAGCGTCTTTCATAAAAAAATCCTTTTTTGATAAAATTACCATAATTATACCAAAGGATAAAAATGGAAGACAAAGTTTTCACAAAACCTATAGAAAAACAGTTCGAATTCGACGAGGAAGTGGCGAGCGTGTTTGACGATATGTTAAACAGAAGCGTACCGTTTTACAAAGAAAACCTCTCTTTACAGATAGATATTCTTGAAAATTTTTTGGAAGAACAGGACGCCGTAGCGGATCTCGGCAGCTCCACCGGAACGTTTTTAATAGAACTTGCCAAAAGAAAAAAAAACCTCTCGCTTACGGGTATAGACAATTCGGAAGCTATGATAAAAAGGGCGAGGAATAAAGCCAAGGCGTTCGGTGTAAACGTCAATTTCGTAAATGCGGATTTTCTCACATACGAATTCGGGGAATTAAAAGCGGTTATAGCGAACTACACCGTTCAGTTCGTAAGACCCCTTAAAAGGGAAAAGCTGATACGTAAAATTTACGATTCCCTAAAAAAAGAAGGTGTTTTTTTAATGAGCGAAAAACTTGTCACCGAAAACAAAAAACTCAACAAAATAATGATAGACATATATTACCTCTACAAAAAAAGGATGGGTTACAGCGAATACGAAATAGCAAGAAAAAGGGAAGCCCTTGAAAACGTACTGATACCATACACTATGCAAGAAAACATCGAAATGCTCAAAAACGCCGGTTTTGAAGATATAGAGGTTGTTTTCAGATGGAACAACTTCGCAACGTTTATAGCTTTTAAAAATTAACCGTTTTGACGGAAATTAATTGTAATACTGCCTAAGACTTCGAATTTTGCATTGGGATCTATTTCGGCGTGGGAAAGCACCACCACCTCTACCCCGAATCTTTCAAGTATTTCGGCGAGAGGTTTTCTAATCAGCGGATCAACAATCAGAATAACGGGTGCGATTCCTTTATTGAGTATTTCGGCCGCGGCACTGCTTATTTCCTCAACAAGTTTATTCATTTCGGCGACGGTGAACATAAACTGTTTTTGTTCCCCCTGCTGCTGAAGTTTGTTCATAAGATACTGTTCGGTCTGCGTATCAAAGGTGATGAGTTTAAGCGTTCCGTCTTCACTTTCGTACAGTTTCGTTATTACGCGGCTTAGGGCGCTTCTCACATGCTCTACGATTATGTCTATATTTTTGGTATATTCGGCGACATCGGCAACCGTTTCAAGAATGGTAATCATATCCTTAATAGGTATTTTTTCATGTAAAAGTGCTTTTAAAACCCTTTGTATAAGCCCGATATTCGCAACTTTCAACGCATCCTCAACAACCGCCGGGAAATCTTTTTTGATTCTGTCAAGCATAGCCTGAACATCCTGGCGCGTCAGAAGCTCCTCGGCGTATTTTTTTATTATTTCGCTTATGTGCGTAACTATTACGGTTGAAGCGTCGACAACCGTATAACCGTTCATAAGGGCTTCTTCCTTTTTCTCCTCTTCAATCCAGATGGCGTCTATTCCGAATGCGGGTTCTTTTACTTTTTCGCCTTCTATCTCCTCTATCACCATAGGACTCGACATCGCAAGATATTTATCTGGGAAAATTTCCCCTCTCGCCACTTCGACGCCTTTTAAAAGAATCTGATATTCGGTCGGTTTTAAATGAAGATTGTCTTTTATTCTTATCTGCGGCACCAAAAATCCGAAATCCTGGGCTATTTTTTTTCTCATTGTTTTTATACGGTCGAGCAAATCGCCCCCCTGGTTGGGGTCGGCTATTTTAATAAGCTGGTAACCGATATCAAGTTCCAACAGTTCCACTTTAAGTATGTCTTCAAGGACTTTTTCCTCCTCTTTTGCAAGCTCTTCCGGGGATTTTTTAGGTTTTTCGTCTTTTTTTGCCGCTTTTTGTGACTCTTTTGAGGAGACGGATTTTTTGGCGGGAGGGGCTTTTTTAAATTTAGATATTAAGGAGTGCAGCGGATCCGTCCCCTTTTCGCTTTCCATCATAAGATAACCGGTAATCAAAAACACAAATCCCACAAACATCATACTGCCTGTCGGAAATCCGGGGATAAAAGCCATAAAAAAGAGAATCGTGCCTACAATAAGCACTACTTTATAATCTCTCATAAGCTGTTTTATAACGCCTTCGGCAAAATTGGTGTCGTCTTTTGTCGCCCTGGTTATAATAATACCCGTTGCGGTGGAAACCATAAGTGCCGGAATCTGCCCCACAAGACCGTCTCCCACCGTCAGAATCGTATAAGTGGAAGCCGCACTGGCCAAATCCATTCCCTGCTGAAAAACACCTATCATAAAACCGGCCAAAATATTTACGAGCGTTATTATAATACCGGCGATTGCGTCGCCTTTTACGAATTTGCTCGCCCCGTCCATAGCCCCGTAAAAATTGGCCTCCTGAATAAGTTCGGCTCTTCTTTTTTTCGCTTCGGCTTCGTCAATAAGCCCGGCGTTCAAATCCGCGTCAATGGCCATCTGTTTACCCGGCATCGCGTCAAGCGTAAACCTCGCCGCAACCTCGGCAACCCTGGTGGAACCCTGAGTGATAACCATAAAGTTTATTATAACCAGAATTATGAAGACTATTATTCCTATAACGTAATTTCCGCCCACCACGAAATTACCGAAAGCGGTTATTATTTTTGAAACGGCGTCCGGCCCTTCGTAGCCTTTGGAGAGAATCATCCTGGTGGTGGCCACGTTTAAAGAAAGCCTGTAAAGGGTTACTATAAGAATTATTGTAGGAAACGTTGTAAAATCGGTCGGTTTGGGGATATAAAGACTTAGCAGCAGAATTAAAACCCCAACCGACAAAGAAACGGTCAGGAAAAAATCGAGTATGCCGCTTGGCAGCGGGACTATAATTATAAGCAGTATAGCAAAAACAAAGGCGACTACGCCTAAATCTGTTATTTCACTAACAATTTTTAATGAGTTTTTAACTTTGGTTATCAGATTTCATCCTTATGACGTCTTCTAAAGTGTAGTTTTTGACAATTTTTAAAAATTCGTTTTCCAAAAATGCGAAAAAAGGCCTTATGGAACATATACTCGCCCTGTTTCTCATACAGTCGTCCGGATCGCTCGAACAGTAAAACACCAAAGAGTTTTTGTCTTCCATAACCCTGAAAATATCTATAATTTTAATGTCTTTGGGTTCTTTGGACAGAATAAACCCTCCGTGAATACCCTTAAAAGATTTTACAAAACCCTTTCTCGAAAGCGTCTGAAGAAGCTTAGCCAAAAAAGGTTTCGGCAGTTCCGTAATTTCGGCTAAATGTGTAACGTCTACCGGTTTGTCGAACTTCGAGAGTTCAACCAGTGCGTGAAGCGTGTAGGCGGTCGATTTCGTAAACAGCAATTTTCATCCTTTTTTGTAAAATTATACACAAATTATCTTTTTTATTATGTTTTTTAATTGAATTTTATTGTAAAAACGGCGCCTTTTTCATCATTTACGGCTTCAAGTTTTCCGTTAAAATATTTCTCGACAATGATTTTGGACATATAAAGTCCTATGCCGCTTCCTTTATTCTCTTTGGTGGTGAAATAGGGTTCGAATATTTTATACATAATATTTTCGTCTATTCCGCCGCCGTTGTCTCTTACGGAAACACTTCTTTGTTTGGTTTTTATTGTAATTGTTATTTTCCCCTCTTTTACCGATTTTTCCTCAATAACGTCCTTTGCGTTTGAAATCAGATTTAATATCACCTGCTGAAACTGCGTTTTGCTGCCGTAAATTATAAAATCCCCTCCTTCTACTTCGGTTTTTATATTTTTGGCTTTTAACTGCACCCCTATTAATTTAAGCGTATCTTCAAGCGCCGTTTTAACGCTGAATTCGGTTTTTTTGTTATCGTCCACAAAAAAATTCCTGAAATCGTCAATAGTCTGGCTCATAAAAAAGATTGTTTTCATATTTTTTTCTATAAACGCGTCTATACTTTCCTCGTCACATCCGTGTTCTTCTATATATTCAGGGAAAAGCTGGATGTTAAGTGCGAGTGTGTTTAAAGGCTGTCTCCACTGGTGCGCAATCGCCCCGATCATTTCACCCATCGCAGCAAGTTTTGTCTGATGTGCCAAAATCCTGTCTTTTTGTGAAATTTCTTCGACCGCTTTTTTTATTCTCGTTTCGAGAGTTTCGTTTAATTCTTTTATTTTTTCATTATAGTTTTTCAACTGTCTGTTTTTATAAGCAAGTATAACGAGAAATGTAAATACCACAAAAGAAAGCGCGACTCCGAGGATAATCCAGTTTTTGTATATTTCCAAAACAGAAGTCGGTTTGTTTACGTAAACCGCATGGGTATAGCCGAGCTTATAGGCGTCGATACCGAATTTTTCAAGATTTTTTACGTTCAGATACATTTTGTTGGCTTTTTCGAACGTAAACGGTATGGATTCAAGCGGTTTTCCGCCGACGTACCTGAGCACTTTTTTCCCGACTTCCCTTCCCTGCGAAAGAGCGTCCGTAACTTTACCGCCTACCACGTTCGTATCCGGAATGTCCGCAAAAATATCGGTATGGACTATTATAGGATTGTTGTAATGTTCTGAAATAATTTTTGTTGCTTTTATATAATCCACGTGTCTGCCGTTGAGGTAATAGCTTGAGGGAGTAAGAAGCATCATTACGGAATCGGGGGAATATTCGCTAAGCGCTTTTAAAACTTTTTCGAGCCGTTTTTCGTTTATAACGTGGAATTTTATGTTTTTAACGTTTTTAAAAGCGTTCAGATACTGTTTTACAACCAACGTTCCCGAAACGGAAGCGTCCGAAACGATATATACGTCTTTAAGCGGATTTTTTATTTTTTTGGCGAATTTCAGGTTTTCCATCGGTTCTTTCTTTTCAAAAACCCCCGTATATATTTTTTTATCCAGTTTTGAGGAGAGAGTGAGGTTGTTGACGCCGCAGAAAAACACCTTTGCGTTTTTAAATAAAGGATAATTTTTATATTTTCTTACAAAATTCAGCGCGTTGTCGTCCGTTGTTATAACTATGTCGAATTTTACGTTTTTATATTTATTACTTAAATAATAGTAATAATTGTACATTCTAAGAGGAGTGGGACGGAAGATTTTGGTATCCATAAATTCAATATATTTTTTCAGCTTTGAATTTTTGTCAAGTTCTTCCAAAACACCTTCGAGTTCGCCTTTAGTCCATGCGAGCTGAATGGAATACGAGTTTAAAATAAGAACGTTTTTAGCACAAGAAACGCTAATCAGTATAAAAAATAAAAACAAAAACCTCATAACAACCCTTTTTTTTAATGTGTTATTATATAAAAATTTGCTTTTTAAAAAAAAACCGGATATACTTTCATTTCAATTCAATTGTAACAGATTGAAAATTTACCAATCAGGAGGCTGACATGGCTTTGGATTCGGCGAAAAAAAGAGAAATTATCGCTAAATTCGGAAACGATGAAAAAGATACGGGAAGTCCTGCGGTTCAAATAGCACTGTTGACTGAAAGAATCAATGAAATCAACGAACACTTAAAACAGCACAAACACGACCATTCAAGCAGGCTCGGACTGCTTAAACTTGTCGGTCAGAGAAAAAGACTTATGAGATACCTCAAAAGAAAAGATCACGAAAGATATCTTGAGGTTATTTCGGCTCTAAATTTAAGAGACAGGGTTTAACCCGGTCTTTTTTTATTTTTTGTAAAAGTGCCGGACACTTTTTTACAAGAAGACTCTTTTTCAGCCTTTTTTTCTTATTTTAAATACGAATTTCGCACCGTTTCGGGTGTTAGTGACGTTTAAAACACCGGTATGCTTAACGGCTATTCTGTTTGCAAGATAAAGGCCGACACCGCTGCCTTCTTTTTTCGTGCTGAAGTTAAGATCAAAAATTTTGTCTTTTATGTTTTCGGGAACACCTCCGGCATTGTCTTCTATTCCAAGATAATAAAAATTTTCGTCCTCCCTTGTGGATATTTTAATTTTTCTGTCCTTTATGTTTTTTTCGTTAAACACGTCTTTGGCATTAATAATAATCGTAATAAGAAGATGTTTGAATTCGTTTGATATCCCCATAATACAGAAATCAGGTTCAAGGCTAATATAAACCTTTATACCGTTTTTAATCAAATCGTCTTTTAATAAAAGCATTGTGTTGTTCACCACCGTGGATATGCATATCAGTTCTTTTTGCTTGTCGTCTTTAAAAAAGTTCCTAAATTCGTTTAAGGTGTTTACCATATGTGTAATCTGCGCTTTGATATCGTTTGATATCTCTTCTATGTTTCCGTTTTTCTCTTTTTTCAGTCTGTACAGGTAAAGATTTATCAGCGACAGCGGCTGTTTCCACTGGTGCGCTATTGCGTCTATCATTTCGCCCATTAACGCAAGACGCGACTGTTTTAATAAAACCTCTTCCTGGCAGGTTCTTTTTCTAACCTCTTCCTTTACTTCCTTTTCAAGGTTTTTCTTGTGCTCTTTTAATGCTTTTATCGTTTCGCCGAGCTGTTTTTGCAACGAAAAAAACTCTTTTATCAAAATACCCATTTCGTCGTTGTAAAAATATTCCCTGCCGGCGCTTATTCCTTTTTTATGTTTTTGAATGGTCGTTATGAGGTATGTTATGGGTTTGTATATTTTCTTTTTTATCATTATAAACAGAAGAATGTTGCTCAATACAAAAATCAGGGCTATGGCCATAAACAATAAAAACTGATATTTGATTTTGTCTTTAATTAGGCTTATTTCTTTGTCGTTTTCGTTTTTAATGTAGTTCCTTATAAGTTTTATCTGATCCATTATATAGCCGAAACTGCTGTCGTAAATGGATATGTCGGCGAGGTTTTTCATTACTTTGTCCTGAAGGGTGATCAGGTTGTTGAGGATAATTTTAATTTTTGCGATTTTGGATAAAACGGAAGGGTGAAAAAATTCGGGGGAAAGGTAATAAGAAAGCGTTTTATCAAGTACTTTTAACCCGTCAGCGTTCCGTTTTCCTGCAAACAAAGCGTAATAAGACGTTTGTCTGTTTTTTATTTTTCTTATAAAAGCGTCGTTTAACTCGAATACGGATTCCGAAATTTTATCCGTAAGAAAAAGTTCGTTAAAACTCCTGGATTTGACTTGCAATATTTTATTTGAATAATAATTAAGCATCACTATTTCATAAACAATCATCGCCAAAATAAAAGCCTCTATCGTAAATATCCCCATAAGAAACTTTTTTAGTTTCAGATTCAGGTATTTGCGGGTTATGAACAGATAAACGATTACGAATAAAAACAGAATGGTTGAAAACAGCAGCACGACATCTGCGGGATTTATCAAATCCTTTAACGTTGTTTCGGGCGTTATCACATTGACAGGAGGCATTGGGTTGAAATAATATTTCTCTTTAATTTTTTCAATTTCATCATAAGGTATCGCTTTAAACGCTTTTAAAACGACAGAATACAAAACGGGGTATTTTTTACAGATTCCTATATGCTCCTCCCCGGACGTGTCAATAAAGACCTTTGTCACTTTTAAATTTTTTACAAATCCGGTTTTGGGCATATAAAACGTTAAAACAGCGTCTATTTTCCCCCGCATCAAATCTTTATAAGGGTTTTTGGTATATGTCAAAAAAATTTTTTTGTTTTTCAACAATTCCCTTATTATGGAATTTTTGGCGACAAACACCCTCTTGTTTTTCAGATCTTTAAAAGAGTGTATGTCACTTCCTTTTTTTACAATCAGGTAATAAGGATTGTAATTGTAAGGAGGCGTGTAATAAAAATATTTTTCTCTTTTTTTAGAACGGCTTAAAGCCGCAATACCGTAGGTTTTCCCCTCTTTTGCCGCATTGAACCCTTCCGACCAGTATTTGAAATAGATAGGCTGGATGTTTAAATTCCCGTATCTGTTCAACAATCCGATAAAATTGGTGTGAATCGAATTTCCGTTTTCGTCAACAGGCCAGTATTCCATCGCACTGAAATAAATCACCGGATGGGATTTTAAAAAACGTTTTTCTTCGGATGTGTATTTCAGCGCAAAAAGAAAGTAGGCAAACAGACATAAAAAAACTATTTTTTTCATAACCCTCCCCCTTTGTACGTCACAATTTGTTATTCAGCGCTTTTTTTTCGAGCTCGTTCAGTTTTTTTTCATAATAAATGTTTTTGGGCAAAATCTTTTCGTGAAAAAAGTCGAACAGTTTTTTTGTTCTGTTGGGATGATTCAAAACTTTTTCCAAAAACACAAACGATTCCTTTTCTTTATTTTTCACTTCGAAATTGTCATAAAACAGCACCAACGCTTTAAAAAGTTCTTCCGACGAAGTGCTGCTCGAAGAGGCGACTTTTATTAAATCGTCCATTTTAAGAGAACTTTTTACATTTTTTTCTTTTCCAGCTTTCACTGAAAAAACTTTTATAATCAGCAGGCTTAATATAAAAACCCCCGCAAGATAAAAAACAAACACGACCGCATTTGAAGGAAGCAGATTAAAAAGACTTTCGCTCAGAAAAGAAAAAAAGGAAGTTACCGCTTCTTTCAATTATTTCAGTCTTTCAAGAACCGATTTTTCATGTGCCGTAAGTCCCTCCGTATGAGCGAGAACGGCGCAATCCTCACCCATAGACATTATCGCTTCTTTGCTGAAAGAGATTATAGAACTTTTTTTCATAAATACTTCGACGTTTAAAGGTGAATAAAATTTGGCGGTTCCGCCAGTGGGAAGCGTGTGATTAGGACCCGCTATATAATCACCTATAGGTTCGGGGGTGTTTTCACCGAGGAATATAGCTCCGGCATGTTTTATCTTAGGCAGCAGTTCAAAAGGATTCGCCGTTACGATTTCAAGATGTTCGGGTGCGATTTCGTTCATAAGCTCAACCGCTTCGTCAATCGATTCGGTTACGATTATGGCCCCTCTCTCCTCAATCGATTTCTTGGCAATCTCTTTTCTTTCAAGCTCTTCTAAAAACCTGTAAACCTCTTTTTCGGTTTTAACCGCCAAATCCTCGGAATCGGTAATTAGAATGGAGCTTGCCATTTCGTCGTGTTCCGCCTGGGAAAGCAGATCTATAGCCATATAGTTGGGTTTTGCGCTGCTATCAGCAATAATGCCTATTTCGCTCGGTCCGGCTATCATATCTATATTTACTTCTCCGTAAACAAGTTTTTTGGCGGTCGCCACAAAAATATTCCCGGGTCCCGTAATAACATCCGCTTTAGGAACAGTTTCCGTTGAGTATGCCATTGCGGCTATTGCACTCGCTCCTCCGACTTTAAACGTTTTAGGCATTCCGCATATGTAAAGTGCCGCGAGCAGCAGACTGTTAGGAGTGTTTCCTATAACGGGCGTGGTTACCGTTATTTCTTTAACCCCCGCGACAATGGCCGGAATTACATTCATAAGAAGCGAACTCGGATAAAACGCCTTGCCTCCCGGAACGTACACTCCCGCTCTTTCCACCTGAGTTACTTTCTGACCCAAAACGGTTCCGTTGTCTTCAAATGTCAGCCATGTTTTGGGAAGCTGTTTTTCATGGTAGGCTTTTATTCTGTCATACGCCAGATGAAGGGCTTTTTTTAATTTTTCATCAAGGTTCTCATACGCTTTTTTCATCTCTTCTTTTGAAATTTCCAGATCTTCACCGCTTTTTGGCTCCCATCCGTCAAATTTGGCAATATGTCTGAAAAGCGCGGCGTTGCCTTCGTTTTTTACTTCGTTTATAATGTTTCTGACAATCCCCTCAACATTTTCAATATCCATCTTACCGCGTTTTAATATTTCGTTAAACTCTTCTTTAAACCCGGGAGATGATGTGTTTATTATTTTCATAACTTCCCTTTTTTTAAGAAATTGTACCAAATTAATCCCATAAATGTTAAAATTCGAAAAAAGTCCCTTCTGTTTTAAAACAAAACGGTTAATTTCAAAGCAAAGGAAATATATGCAGTTTTCCCTTATAAGTTTCAGTTTTGTTCTGGTTTTAATACCTTTGATAATATCCTACAGATACAAAGTCGGAATAGAAAAGGAGCTTTTTGTCAATTCGGTAAGGGCTTTTTTGCAGCTTACCACTCTCGGGTTTGTGTTGGGTTTCATATTCAAAATCAAAAATCCGCTTTTTTATATTCCCATAGTTTTTCTTATGCTTTTATATTCCGCCTATATAGCCAAAAAAAGAAGCGAATTCAGCTTCAAAGCGGCTTTTTACTCCCTTACTCTCAGTACGGTTATTATTCTTTCAACACTTATAATATTAAAAATCATTTCCCTTAAACCCAACGAATTTATTCCTATAGCCGGAATGATTATAGGAAATTCGTTAAACACTTACACTCTGACCGTAGAAAGGATAAGAAGAGAGCTCGAACTTCAAAAAGAGCTGATCGAAGCCTTCGTGGCAATCGGGGCAAACATACGCGAAGCCCTTAAGATTATGCAGCGCCAGGCTATAAAAGCGGCGCTTATACCGGTTAACAATATGCTTCAGACAATCGGTGTCGTGGCGATTCCGGGGATAACCACGGGTATGCTTTTAGCGGGTGCTGATCCTCTTAAAGCCGTAAGCTACCAGATAGTTATCATTTATATGCTTGTCAGTATCAATCTTTTCAGTGCGCTGTTCGGAAGTATGTTCTTTATAAGAGAAAACAGATTCATTATATAATAAAAGGGTTTTTTGATTTATAATAAATCAATATTCAGCAAAACATCAGGTGTTTATGTCAATAAACGCCGAACCTTCAAACACTACACTCAGGAAAACGGAATTTTAAAAAGTAACGGGTTATACAACTGTTAAAAAAGGAGAAACTGCCGATTCTCCTTTTTAGTCTATATTATACACGTTTTTAATATGAAGCGCTTCATCGAATTCATATACCCTCGGAACACCGGTTGCAATTTCGAATTTCGGAATGTCTTCGTCGCTTATTCCGTCAAGCTCTTTTACCATTCCCCTTATTGTGTTTCCGTGTGCCGTAATAAGCACGTCCTTACCTTCGACAAGAAGCGGGGCCACCCTTTCGTGGAAAGCCGCCATCGCCCTTATCTGGTTGTCTTTTAAACTTTCGGTGTTAGGCAGCAGTTCGGCGGGAAAGTTTTTGTAATGCGGATCAAATCTCGGATGCCTTTTGTCGTCTTCGCTCAACGGCGGAGGAGGAACGTCGTAGCTTCTTCTGTACAGAAGGAATTTCTCTTCCCCGACTTCCGCTTTAACCTCGTCTTTGTTAAGGCCGGTAAGCGCACCGTAATGTCTTTCGTTAAATCTCCAGTCTTTAATATGGTCTATAAACAGCAAATCAAGTTCTTCCAAAATGATAATCCCGGTTTTAATCGCCCTTTTCAGATATGAAGAAAAACATATATCAAAACAAAAACCCTCTTCTTTTAATTTTTCACCGGCCTTTTTAGCCTCTTCAATTCCTTCGGGTGCGAGATCCACATCAACCCATCCGGTGAATCTGTTTTGTTTATTCCATTCGCTTTTTCCGTGTCTGACAAGTACAAGTTTAGCCATATTCGTCCTTTATTATGAATTAAGTATGAAATTTTACCAAATTTTTCATATTTGCCCTATTTTTCCACTCCGCAAGTTTTACAAGGGCTAAGTTTATATCGAAATTTCTGCTTATCATGGGAAAAATGACCTCCCCGTCAACAGCCACGAAAAACATATCGCTGAAATCCTTTTTATTTTTTCTCTGGATTATAAGATATGTAAGCTCGTTGTCTATAATTCTCGGGATCTCTTTGCCGATACATACGCCTATCTGCTCTCTCATAAAAGTATTCAAAGCCTTCATATAATTCAAAACCACGTCCTCCCACGTCAGTTCTTCACCCGAAGAATTAAAAATTTTTATATCCCGGTCGTTCAGTTTTCCGTTTTCCGTTTTCCATTGTCCGCTTACAAAAATTCCGACATCATATTCAAAAAGCCTTCTTTTAAACTTTTCGAAATCTTTTTCGATATCCGCCGAATAAAACGGGTAATTTGATAAAATTTTAAAAGATATATCGGAACGTAAATACTTTGAATACATCAACAACCCTTTTTAAGGAGAATTATGCCAAAAATTTTAATAACTAACGACGATTCCTTCGAAGCGAAAGGCCTTGAAGTTTTAACAAACGCCGTAAAAGAACTCGGCGAAGTGTATGTAGTGGCGCCGGCTCACCACAAAAGCGCGTGTTCCCATTCGCTTACCATAACAAAACCTTTGAGGTTTGTGGAAATAGGAAAAAACTTTTATAAACTCGATGATGGAACACCGGCGGACTGCGTATATCTTTCGATGGACAAACTGTTTAAAAACGCCAAACCGGATATTGTATTAAGCGGAATAAACCACGGAGCGAATATGGGCGAAGATGTGAATTACTCAGGAACCGCCGCAGGAGCTTTTGAAGGCGCCGTTCACGGCATCCCCTCCATAGCCTTTTCACAGGTGCTTAAAAGTTACGACACACCGCCGTGCGAAGTAAACTGGGACAGTACCGGCGCGATTGTAAAAGAAATTACGCGAAAAACCCTTGAAGGGAAAATAAAAATACCGCACAGGCAGATTTTAAACGTAAATATACCAAACACCCGGCATATAAAAGGTTATAAGATAACCAAACTCGGCTACAGACTTTACGGATTCGACGCCCACAGGCACCTTAACCCGAGGGGGGAGGAATACTACTGGATAGGTCTTCACCCGCTCCGGTTTAAAGAAGAGGAAAACAGCGATTTTAACGCCGTAAAAAACGGATACGTTTCAATAACCCCTTTAAAACTCGACATTACAGCGTATGAAACAATCGAAACTTTAAAGATTTTTTAATGGAAAAAATGCATAACCTTTTAAGCTCTTTGGGGATGGAGCCCTCTCATACCGTAAGAACCCCTGAAAAAAACGTTTTCCTTGCCGAACTTACCGATTACAAAACGGCTCTGAGCAGTTTCGGCAAAGGGGAAACCGAAGAGGAGGCGCTAAAAAGCGCCTACGGCGAAATGTGCGAACGGCTGTTTACAAGAAACCTTTTCGAAGAATATTATATAAACGGACTTTATCCGGATATGAAAAACACCGAATTTTTAAACGGAGAATTAAAGGAATTTTATAAAATAGACCTGATGCAAAAAGAGGATTTGATTGATTTTAACAGCGACAGTTTTGAAATACTTTCAATTCCTTTTTTTGAAAAAAACTCCGGAAAAAAAGTTTATTTTCCGGTTAACCTGCTTCAAAACCTTTATGCAAGCAACGGTATGGCTTTTCATTTCGATTTTAATACGGCATATTACAACGCAAAAACGGAAATAATAGAAAGATTCGTAAAATTCGACGTTATAAGATACGCCATTCCGCTTCCTAAAATAAAACACCCCCTCAACTCCCCGAACATCCAGATATACGACGCCTCCCTCGGCGGAAAATACCCCGTGATGGCGGCAAGTTATATAAAAAACGAAGAAATAATTCTCTCTTTCGGATGTGATTTAAACAGGGAAAAAGCGGTAAAAAAAGCCTATCTCGAACTGTGGCAGACGGAAATGAGGGAAACGGGAAATTTTAACGACGATATTGAAGAAGTTAAAAACTCTTTTAATCTTTACAGACATTTCACTAATTTAAGCGGAGACGTACACACCAATTTTTTAAAACGCCCCCTTTTTAAACAGGCGCAGTGGAATTTCGACAGCCTTGACGTTTTTAACAAAAAAGAGTACATAAAGTTTTACGATGCCAATCCGTTTTTCGCAATTCAAATAATAATTCCCGGAATAAGTGAAGTTTATCCCCTCGAAGATATGATATACAACAATATAAACCAGGGTAAACTCTATTACAGGGACAAGATACTTCATTATGAAAAATACCCGAAAGAGGATATTTACGAAATAATAGACGAACTAAAATACTCTTTTGCCACGGAAACGGGCGCTCTGATAGGCGTAAGATTCGAAAAACCGGTTTTTGCTGACGATTTCGAGCGTCATTTCCGAAACGGAACAAAACCTAAGTTTTCAGATACGTATTTAAACATACTCAACCTTGCAAGGAAACTGAATGAGATATGACAGATGCCGTAAACTGTTTTCCAAATTCGATCATTTAAAAGAGCTGAAAATATTAATCTGCGGTGTGGGAGGGGTCGGCGGATACGCCCTTGAGTGTCTGTACCGTTCGGGTGTCAAAAACATAACCGTTGCCGATTTCGACGTTTTTGATCCCACAAATCAGAACAGACAAATCGGAAGCGAATATGTCGGAGAAAAAAAAGTCGAGGTTCTCTCAAGAATGTATCCCGGGATAACATCTCTTGATATAAAGCTCTCGCCTGACAACATAGAGGAGCTGAATTTAAAAAGTTACGATATAATAATCGACGCAATCGACGATTTAAACGCCAAGACAGAACTTATAAAAAAATCTTATCCGAAAATAATATCATCCATGGGGGCCGCAAAAAGAGTGGATCCGACAAAAATCAGAATCGAAAGCATATGGAAGACAAACACCGACCCCCTTGCCAAAAAAGTACGGGACAGGCTTAAAAAAGAAAAATTCCAAGGAGATTTTAAAGTTGTATATTCCGTTGAAAAACCGATTAAATGCGATATGGGCAGTTTTGTCGGTGTTACGGGAGCTTTCGGATTCGCACTGTGCGCAGAAGTGCTTAAAGATTTCGTTTAGCATTTTTCACTAATCAGCTGCTTGACATCGAGAGAAATGAATAGTAAAATCTTAAAAAAACGGATTTATAATGGGAGCAAAAGAAAGATTGCAGAAAGAGTTTGATTTATTGCTTGAAAAATTAAGATTTTGGAGATATATAATTTTTGGAATAGTTTCAGGCACTTTAGGGATAATTGTTAGTGCATCACGCGCTTAACGGACATCCGGGCGCAACCGGTTGTGCACTTTAAGGATAATTATTAGTGCATCACAGAATAAATTGCATATGAATTTAACTATTATATTTATATTAATAATTGCATTGATCGGAATCATAATTTCAATTAAAAGAATTGACACTTTAACAAAAGAATACCAAATTTTATTAGAACTTTTAGAAAAGGAATTGTAATGATGGAAATAATAGGTTATGTATTAGGATTTTCGATTTTAATAGCATTTTTGTATTTTATGTGGATTGATACTCAACCAACCGAACACAAACCTCAACACGAGAAATAATTATTGGTTCTCTGAGTATAAGCGATAAGGAATGTGAAAGTATACAATTAATTGAACTCTCTGAAAAACATCGCTTTTTTCAGAGATAATAATTCATAATTTAACAACATTAAAAATCCAACATTAAATTCCCCAAAAGGGGAAAAATCAAACCAGCATTCCGCTGTCTCTTATATCGAGATAGGATTTCATTCCCACATCCGTCCATTTTCTTGTGGTAGGGAAAAATTTCTGGATTGATTCGTAAACTCTTGCAAAATCTCTGTTTTTATTTGCGTTTTCCTCCAAGATTTTTTTAATCGCCCTTTTCGCCGCTTCGTTTACGTCATCAGGGAACTGTCCTAAATGAACGCCGTATTTTCCTTCCATTATTTTTTTAAGCGCTACGCCGTTTTCGTATTGGAATTGTGCAAGCATTCTCGCATTCATTTCGTTTGCCGCAGCTTCAAGAATCGCCTGCTGTTCTTTTGAAAGTCTTTCGAATTTTCTTTTATTGAATGTTAGTTCTAAGTTAGTTCCCGGTTCATGCCATCCTGAATAGTAGTACTTAGCCACTTTATAGAATCCCATTTTGGTATCAAGAGCGGGTCCTACCCATTCGGTGGCGTCTATTACTCCTCTTTCTAAAGCCGTATAAATCTCTCCTCCCGGGATATTTACGGGTTTTACGCCCAAAGCGGCCATAACTTCACCGCCGAGACCGGGAATACGCATTTTAAGACCCTTCATATCGGCAAGGGATTTTATCGGTTTTCTGAACCATCCGCCCATCTGGTTACCGGTGTTTCCGCCTTTAAACGGAACAAGGTTGTGTTTTGCATATAATTCCCTCCAGATATCCATTCCGCCGCCGAAATCAAACCATGCCATCATTTCATCGGCTACCATTCCGAAAGGATATGCCGTAAAGAGACTGAATGCCGGGTTTTTACCTTTCCAGTAATAAGGCCCCGAATGAAAACCGTCGATAAGCCCTTTCGAACACGCATCGAACACCTGAAGCGCCGGTACCAATTCGTTCGCGCCGTAAACCTTTATTTTAATACTTCCGCCGCTTAATTCTTTTACTCTTTTTGCATACCATAAAATACCTTCACCCATAATAGGCAGCGTTTTTGGCCATGATAAACACACTTTCAGCGTTTTAGTCGTTTTGGCATACAGGTTCGTTGTAAATGTTGACGCCGCAACGGCCCCTATTCCCGCCGTTTTTAAAAATTTTCTTCTGTCCATTAACACTCCTTTTTTTTAATTTTCACTCAATAATAATACCAAAGTTTTAAATTTTAGTATAATAAAACAAAAAAAGAACTGAAAAATGAGTGAAGAAATAGAAAAACTGAAACAGGAAAACGAAAAAATAAAAAAAGAAAACGAAGCGCTAAAAAAAGAGCTTAATTACTTAAAACAGATTAAAGAAGCCCTTGATAAAACGATGATAATCTCCAAAACCGACGAAAAGGGGATCATAACCGACGTAAACGAAATGTTTGAGAAAATATCCGGGTTCGAAAAAGAAGAACTGATAGGAAGGCCCCACAGTATCGTCCGCCATCCGCAGATGCCCAGACTTATTTTTAAAAAACTCTGGAACACGATAAAAAAAGGAAAAATCTTTAAAGCGGTGATAAAAAACAGAAAAAAAGACGGAGGGGAATATTACGTATTAGCAAATATTATCCCTATAAAAGACGAAAAAGGAAATATAAAAGAGTATATAGCCATCAGGCAGGATATTACAAAGAGAATGCAGCTGCAGGAGGAAAAAGAGCTTTTTGTCTATTCGCTGATAGATTATTTTTTAAAAAAACTTAAAAACCCCACGTTCGTCATTACAAAAAACGCCAAACTGATAGAAGAGGAGCTTTCAAAAAAAGAGATAAACGTAAAAAAAATCAAACAATACAACAAATCCGTATTGAAAGAAGGTTATATACTTCAAAGAAGCTATAACGTTTTAAAAACGATTCTCGCATTCAAAAACAAAAAAATCAAACCTAAAATCGAAAGCGTCAATATAGCGGGTGTCATCCGGCATCTGTTCAGAAAGTATTACAAACTTTACGACAAAAACGTAAAACTTAAAATTTTGAACAAAAACATAATGATTGAAACCGACAGGGGACTGTTTTTAATGATGCTTGAAATACTTTATATGAACGCCCTTTTATATTCGGAAAACAACGTAACACTCTCTTTATACAAAGAAAACGGAGAACCTGTAATAACAATAGAAAACGACGGGGAAACTATAAAAGACAAACTGAAAGTGTTCGATTTTTTTCACCAGCTTAAAAACAATTCCCAAACGGGAATGGGACTCTTTTTGGTAAAAAAAATAGCCAACCTTTTCGAATATGACCTAAGTATAAAAACGGACGGGAAAAACATAATAACGCTTAGACTTAAAACCGCTCCGCCCAAAAAGCTTTTAAATCAATAAAAAACAGCTATAACGGCGTAACTCAAAAAAAGCATCAAATGCGAAAGACCCTCAAGATAATTCGTCTCCCCGTCTTCGGTTGTTTTCCAGACAAGTAAAATGGTAAGTATCAACGCCCCCACCTGCAAAGGAGTAAAATCGAGGGTGAGATCCACCCCTACGAGCAAGGAAAGAAATATCAAAGAAGGCACGGTTAAAAGAATACTCACCGTACTCGCGCCCATGGCAATGTTTACAACACGCTGCATTTCATCGTTTTTAGCCGCTCTTATTGCAGTAAAAAGTTCCGGGGCAACAGTTACGAAGGCTATCAAAATACCGACAAACCCGGCAGTCAGTCCGAAATTCTGAAACACGTTCACACCGTCGTTGGCAAATATTTCCGAAAGTATCCCTATAATCACAAGCAGGAAGATTAAAAAGACTATGTTAAACAGATTGGATTTTTTTTCGAAATAATAATCCTCCGCGTCATCGTCTTCCCTTTTGTATTTTTTCACCCTGCTTCTTTTTTTAAATTTAAAAAAGTGCACATGCGTATCGGTCTGGAATCTGAAAATAAAGAAATAATAAACGGCCAGCAAAAAAGCCATTATCAGGCTTGCGTTGTATAAAGACTTCTGATCCGAATGCATGGAAATGGTGGTCGGCACCAGAAGCATAGCGGCGGCTACGAACAAAACGGTGGTGTAACTTGCGGAAGTGTCTTCGTTGTGCACCTGCTCTTTAAAACTGAGCCCCCCTACAAAAACCGCTATTCCGAGAAGTGCGTTCAAATCAACTATAACGGTGGCGATAATACCGTTTTTAACGGTTTCTACGACCTCCGGATGTATTTTGGCCTCCAGCACGACCATAAACAGTATCAAAATCTCCACAAGCACGGCACTGAACGTTAAAATCAGACTTCCGAACGGCTCCCCGAACCTTTCCGCAAGAATTTCGGCAATTTCGCTTATGGTTACGGCAAGCGCCCCTATACCCGCGGCTGCGAAAAAAGTGGCTAACAGATTCCCGTTTTGCAAATGAAACAGCAAAGCCAAAGGCAGTGAAGAAAATCCTACAAAAATATCCCAGTACTCTTTAAAAATATGCCTCGCGGGTTCTTCCAATTTAACTCCTTAAAAAATGATTTGCTTTTTTTATCAGATATACGTTTCCGTAATTTTTAAAAAAGCCTTCCGCTTTTTTTAAAGCGATGATTTTATCAAATTCTCCCAGAAAAATCTCTATTTTTACGTTGTTTATACGTTTTATTATTTCCCACTCAAAAGTAAAAAGAGAATACAAATCCCTTTCGCTGCAGTCTCCGTAATATTTTTCATTAAAAAATCCCGCTTTTTTAAAGAAATTTTCAATATAAGCGTTTCTGTTTTTTTTAAACGCCTTTATGTTCATATCGATTATTTTCCGGCCGTAATCGAAAAACGCCGGTGAAAGAAGCTGAAGTTTGTCAACCCTTTTTTTCGTATTCAGTACGTATTCAACCGCTTTTTGAGCCCCGTAACTGAAACCGGCTACGACAAACTCCCCGTTTTCAATATACCCCTCAAACAATTCTTGTTCGTTTTTCAAACAGAAACCGCTAAAATAAATCATTTTTAATTTTTTCGAAATCCTCTTTGTGAATCACTTCTTTTTCAAGAAGTATCTTATAAACGGCCTCTATCATCTGAAGGTTAGAAGAATAAAGCACTTTTACCTCCGCATAAGCATCGTTCAGAATTTTTACGGTTTCCGTTTCATCGGCCGTTATACTCTCCCCCATACCGTAGTCTCGTATCATTTTTTCGGCAAGTTCCCTCGCTTTTTTCAAATCGAGGTGGGCGTTTGAATATTTTTCGTTAAACCTGTCTTCCACGCCCACTCTTCCGGCAAGGTAAACCTGGATTTTGTTCATTATTTCGGTTTTGGAGACAATCTCCTTGTCCTCTTCTTTAAAATCGTCCTTTACAAGGGATATTCTTTCAAAATCTACACTGAGCCATTCGGCAATTACGGCTTTACTCGCCTGATAGTAGCTTAAAATCTCCTTTTCTTTGGGGTTGTAAGTCTGAAGCCTCTTTTTACCCACGAGGACTTTGTCCTTTACAGCATAAAAGTCGTCTTCCTCCACAAAACGTTTGCCCTTTTTAAGCGCATATATGCTCGCTTCGTTAACAAGACTCGCAAGCGCGGCGCCGCTGAAACCGACGGTCATTTTGGCGATGTTTTCAAGGTTTCCTTTAAAAGGTTTGTTTTTTAAGTGGACTTTTAAAATTTCAACCCTGTCTTCAAGCCCCGGAAGCTCCACATACACTCTTCTGTCAAACCTTCCGGGTCTGAGAAGCGCCTCGTCGAGAAGTTCCACCTTGTTTGTGGCTCCGATTACTATCACGCCGCTGCTGCCTTCAAAGCCGTCCATTTCGGTCAGAAGCTGGTTTAAGGTCGATTCTCTTTCATCGTTTCTCAGATTTCCCCTGCTTTTTCCTATGGCGTCTATTTCGTCGATAAAAATAATGCTCGGCGCCGCCGCTTTGGCTTTAGTAAACAGATCCCTGACTCTTTTGGCGCCTACACCCACATACATCTGAACAAAACTGCTTCCGCTCTGATAAAAAAACGGCACTCCGGCCTCACCCGCAAGGGCTTTTGCTATAAGCGTCTTACCCACACCGGGAGGACCCACTAAAAGCACCCCTTTTGGAAGTTCTATTCCGAAAGCCCTGTATTTATCCGGATTTTTCAGAAAATCCACAATTTCCACAAGCTCTTCCTTAACTTCGCTGATTCCGGCCACATCTTCAAACGTAACGTCTGAAGTCGTCGGTTTTATAACGAAATCCTTTTCAATTCCGGTATCCATCTGCACCTGAACCTGCTGGGGGGGATTCTGCGAAGGAACGGTTTTTCTTAAAAGCACGATAAGCAGAATAAAAAAACCGAACACGATAATTACGGCAACTATCTGGTTAACGAGGGTTTTCATATCAAGACCGTCGCCTTTTAAAGAGGCGAACAGTAAAAGGGCTATCAATATTCCGCTTAAAGCGGAAACTATAACCGCGTTTTTGTTAGATTTCTGCATAGTTTACATCCTTTATTTCATAATTTCCGGTTTTAATCCAAAAATTTTTTAAATCTTTGTCGCTTTTTATTATCATTTTGTTGTAAAACTGGTCCCATCCTTCGTAGTATCCGTTTTTTCTGTTTTCTATATGCACGCTCAGTTCCGTTTTATTTTTAATTCTGAAATTATAATTGTTTTTTTGCACGATTTCCTCTAATATTTTAGCGCGTTTTTTTGCAACATCACCCCTTACATCCTGCTTCATTTCCGCCGAAACGGTTCCTTTTTTGGGTGTAAACCTGAATACATGTATATGCGTAAGCGGATATTTTTTAAAATTTTCAAGAGCTTCTTCCCATATCTCCTCACTCTCCCCCGGATGCCCCACTATAAAATCGGTTCCGAGCGCCAAACCTTTATCCGCCAGTTTTTCAAAAAGGTTAAGCGTCTGTTTGACCCTGTTTCTTCTTTTCATAATCCTTAACATTCTGTCGCTCGTATGCTGCAAGGCTATATGAAAATGTTGTTCAAGAATTCCGTTTTGCGTCATTTCAATCAGTTTTTCATCAAGCTGGGAAGGTTCTAAACTGCCGAGCCTTATTCTTTTCACTCCTCTTATTTCGGAAATTTTTTCTATAAGTTCCGCCAAAGACGCCCCGGTATCTTTTCCGTAGCTTCCCATATTTATACCGGTCAGCACAAATTCGCTTATACCGTTTAAAGAGAGGGCTTTTATCTGCTCGAGTACTGTTTTTTCGTCAATGCTTCTCGAATGCCCCCTCACTTTCGGTATTATACAATAAGCGCACTCGAAATCGCATCCTTCCTGGATTTTAACGAAAGCTTTTGTTTTCGAATAGGAGGTTATAATCTTTTTGTTTACAAAATCGAACCCTCCTAATTTAATTCCTTCAAAATCGAGATATTTGTCGATATGTTCCTTGTACCGGTGTCCTATAACCGAATTTATTTTTTTTTCTTTTAACAGCTCTTCACCGAGCGTATACGCCGCGCAGCCCGTTAAAATGATTTTTTTATTTTTCCATCTGTTTATGTAACGTTTCAAATCCCTGTCAGCGAAATTCGTAACGGTACAGGAATTGACGATAATATATTCCGCCTCTTCTTCGGCGCTTGCAATTTTTCCGTTTAAAACGTTTTTCATAATTTCGCTGTCGTAAGCGTTGCTTCTGCATCCGAACGTTTTGATAAAAACCTTCAACTAATTCCTTTTAAATATTTTAGAAAACATTTCGTAACAAAAACTGTTCATTTCGCATTTTAATCTTTTTCTTCTTAATATATAATAAAAAATCGGCAAATAAAAGAGGTTAAGCACCGTTCCCCACGCAAGACCGAACCCGAGGGCGATTGCAAGGGGCTGCAGTATTGCCGACTGGCCGCTCGGGAAAAACATTAACGTAAGAAGTCCGAAAAACGTCGTTATCGACGTTAAAAGAACGGGCCTTAACCTGTGGGATGCGAATTCCAAAACCCCTTCGACGCTTTCAGCCCTTTTTATAAAATCTATCATAACTATACCGTCGTTTACGACAACCCCCGCAAGTCCGACTATACCTATCATTCCGAGCATCGTCATATTCATATCCATTATCATATTTCCGGCTATCACCCCTAAAAACGAAAGCGGAATAACGGAAATAATAACGAAAGGCAGCACCGCTGAATTAAACATAAGCACAAGAATCAAAAATATCAAAAGCACGGCAACGACAAGCGCTTCTTCCAAATCTTTTATAAACGCCTTGCTTGTTTTTGCGGCGCCTCCTATAATAACCGTTAGTCCCTCTTTTTTGAATTTTTTAAGTATACCGGCCGCTTTTTTATAAAAATCGGCGGTTGTTATTATTTTTTTGTTCAGGGTGGCATATACGGTTTTTGCCGCTATTCCGTCATATTTGTGGATTTTTTTAAAAGCCTTGGTTATTATGAAATCGCATACTTTGTCAAGTTCTATATACTGATCGGTTCCCGGAATATTGACCCTGAAATGTTTAAGTTCCCCAAAAGAATCCTTGTGTTTGTCCTTAAGGATTATTTTCACTATTCCATCTTTGTCAAAACTTTTGTCAAATTCGGCCTCGGCGAAAAAACCTCTAAGCTCGTTAAAAATCCCTATCTGGGTAAATCCGAGTTTCTGTCCGTAAGGGTTGATTTTAAGTTTCAGCTCATCAGCCCCCATTTCCGCATCGTCGTATATGTTGTAAACACCTTTTATCCTTCTCATAAAACTTTCAAGCTCTTTTAGGGCTTTTATGATCTCTTTTTGGTTTTTTCCCCCCAAACTTATGACAATATCGCTTTTCACGACACCCGCCTGAGGAACTATCACGTTAAGTTCAGTCATTCCGGGTATTTTTATTTCGGAAAAGTCCTTTTTAAACATTTGCGCAAGCTGCTGGGCAGTATGGGTTCTTATCTGGTTTTCCACTTTAATGGGCTGAAAAAGCGGCGCTATGTATTTGTTATAAAAATCGGACGGCTTTTTGTCGTTAAGATCCACAAAGATATGAAAATAATTCTCTCCTACGTTAGCTTCGCCTTTGCTGTTCATCTGCATCCCCACAACGGTTGTAAACCCTTCCACGTCACCGCCTACGTATTTTTTTAAATCCCGCTCGATTTTTTTAATGGCTTCGGCAGTCTGTGTAATTGTAAAATTACTCTCGAATTTTCCGTTGACATATATCTGACTGGCGTCGAAATCAGGAAAAAGCTGAAATTTAGAATGTTTCATCCCGATACCTATCAGTAACGGGACAATTATCAGAAAAAACGCCAAAGCGGCAAACCTGAACCTGAAAAACAGCGTAAGAATCTTTTTATACAGTCCCGAAAAAGCACGCCAAAACCTGTCTTTGTTACTTTCTTCAACTTTTAAAATCTCTTTCGAGTGCAAAGGCAAAAACACAAAAGCTTCAAATAGCGAAGAAAGTATCAGTATGGTAATCATGACCGGAAGAATTTTTATAAAAACCCCTATTTCGCCTTTTATTAACAGCATAGGCAAAAAAGCGAGTACCGTTGTCATTGCCGCGGCCATCACAGGCCAGAAAACTTCACTCGTACCTTCTATGGCCGCCGTAACCTTGTCTTTTCCCATCTGCATATGACGGTATATGTTCTCCCCTACGACAATGGCCTCGTCCACTATCATACCAAGTGCTATAAGGGCGCCGAGCATGGAAAGAAGGTTAAGGGAGAAGTTATAATAATCGAGGGCTATCATCGCTATTGCAAACGAAGTGGGAATCCCCATCGTTACCACCAGTGAAATTCTCCAGTTTAAAAATATCCACATTACGAAAAATACCAAAATAAGACCGAATACAATGTTGCTTACAACGGTATTAAACCTGTTTCTGACCCACTTGCTCGTATCGGTGGAAATACCGAAAGTAACTTCAGGATGTTTCTTATGGTATGTTTTTAAAATTTTGCGTATTTTTTTACTGATGGCTATGGCATCTCCGCTTTCACCTTTTCTTACGTCGATGGTTATGTTCGGAATTCCGTTATATTTCCCTATCTGCGTAGGGGTGGCGTACTCTTTTTTTACGTCGGCTATATCTTTTAGTCTTATTTTAATTTTCCCCACGCTTATTATCATATTTTTAAATTCATTAACGTTTTTAGGATACATCGAAATAAAATAATGCCTGCTTCCTTCTATTTTTCCGACGGGGAAAATGGTGGAAACCTGTGAAAGGACATTTATAAGCTGGGATTTGTTTATTCCGAGGGCTTCTATTTTTTTGTTGTTCAGTTCGAAATAGATATTTTTGTCGCTATCTCCTCTTATGTCTATTTTGGTCAAATCCTTTATTCTGCTGAGAAGTTTTTTGACATTGTCCGCATGGTTTAAAAGTTCGTCTTTACTTAAAACATCGCTCGCTATAGAAATAAACATTAAAGGAAAAGCTTTTTTTGCAATGGTTACCGTAGGTTCGTTCATATCGCTCGGCAGATCTTTTTTCAGATTTGAAGTAATCGATTTAAATTCGCTTAAAAGTTCAAGTTTGTCGGAGTTCGGTTTCAGGTTTACGGTAATGGTGAAACTTCCGTTTCTGATAACGCTTTCTATAGAAGAGACTTCCTGATAAGATTTCAAATCGTCCTCAATCTGACCGACCGCCATTTTATCAAGCGTCTCGGGGCTCGCTCCGGGGTATGCGCCCTGAATTAATATCTTATCGAGCGTAGCGGGCGGAAAAAGCTCTTTGGCAACGTTTTTATATGCTATTACTGCGGAAATTATTACAATGATAAAAAGTGTATGTGTAAATACGGCATTTTTAATAAAAAATTCTATAAATTTTTTCATCCGTCCTCTTTTTTTCGAAAATTGTATCAAAAATTGGTTAATAAGGTATGAAGTTAAAAAGTCAGTTTTTCCATTCTGTTTTTGAATTTGATTTTTTCTATTTTCGAAGCGAGAAGGGAATTTTCCGCTTTAAGGGAATAGTATTCGTTTAAAAGTTTGTTGATTTCATAAGACTTCAAATAAATGTTTGCCGAAATATATATTTTAGGAAACAGCAGTGTCAAAGAAAAAACTATCGTAAAAATAAGATTTTTTACTATATCCGATGAGATACTCTCTTCTTGTATATACTCTTCTATATTGTTTAAAAGTTCGGTTTTTTCACCGGTTTCAACATCGTTTTTCATAATCCCCCCTAAATTGAAATCCCCTCAGTTTGGCACTTCTGCTTCTCGGATTCATTTTAATCTCCTCTTTTGAAGCGCAAAGCGGTTTTTTCGTCAAAATTACGCCTTTTTCATGATTGCCGCCGCATTCGCATCTTATGGCTTCCGGCGGGCAGATACATTTTTTAGACCACTCTTTAAATTTGTTTTTAACTATTCTGTCTTCCAAAGAATGAAAGGTTATTATACCCAAAACAGTTCCGTCTTGCGAAAGTTTGCAGCTAATCTCCAAAATTTTTTCAAGCTCTTCAAGTTCGTTGTTTACTTCAATTCTTACCGCCTGAAAAATTTTTGCGAGATCTTTTTTGTTTTTAATTCCCGCCTTCCCTAATATATCGGTAAGCTCCCTGTTGGACTTAATAGGTCTTTTTGAAATTATAATATCGGCTATTTTTTTATATCTTCCGCACTCTCCGTAATATTTGAATATTTTTTCGAGATCTTCCCTTGAATAGAAATTAAGCACTTCCCTCGCACTGAATTTTTGGGATTTATCCATTCTCATATCCAGTTCTTCGCTTTCAAAGGTAAATCCCCTCCCGCTATTGTCGAGCTGGTAGCTGCTGACCCCCACATCCGCAAGGATACCGGCTATTTTCAGATCTTCCGGAAGCTCCTCAAGGGCACGGGAGGCTCTTTTGTTAATAAAAAAAACCCTTTCACCGAATTTGGAAAGTCTTTTTTTCGCAAATTCCATAGCTTCCGCATCCTGATCTATTCCTATGAGTTTAATTCCCGGAAATTTTGTCAATACGGCCTCGCTGTGCCCTCCGAAACCTAAGGTACAGTCTATAAAATATCCGTTTTTCGGCATTTTTTCAAACAAAGCCACCGTTTCGTTCAATAAAACGGGAATATGTGGTGTGTTTACGTCCAATTTTCAATTCTCCATTCTTTATTAATATAGTATAATTGTATCAAAAAAGGCGTGTTTTGGTAATTAAAACGATTATAGACGAATATAAACTTACGGCCAAAATCCTGTATGAAAAAAATATGCTCAATCTTGCGGTCGGCAGTATATCTTTAAAGATTGAAAACGATAAAATGATAATCAACAATCACAACAAATCCATTTATGAGGAGGATTTCTGCAAAATAGTTCATATAAACAAAAAGGATTTGTCCTGGAAGGAAGCCTCGAACGACGTAAACATACATGCGAGGATTTATAAAGACATTTCGTATGCCAAAACGGTGTTGAACGTTTTTCCCCTGAATATTATCACATATTCGTTAGAACACACTTTTTTCAAACCCATAGACTATCAGGGCAAAAGAATACTCGACAAAGTAAAAATAATAGAAATAGACGATGTCCAGAAATGGGAGGAAAACAAAGACTTTATAATATCCAAAAACCTGAGAGACAAAAACATCGTTATAATTAGAGGGTTCGGTGTTTACATAATTGCAAGGGATATAAAAGAAGCCATAAAAAAAGCGATTATTCTGGAAAATTCGGCGTATATTTTATTAAACAGCCCTCATTGAAAACAATAAAAAAGGAGTAAAATGACAATATTCGAACAAGACGCTTTAGGAAGAAGCATAATTGAAATAATTTTTAAAAATTCCGGCAGTATTTTCGCAAAGGACGGAGTTGCTTATTTTCTGTCCCATATTTTCAACACGAAAGGGACATTGAAACAAAAAGAAAAATTCTATTCCTTGCTTGAAGAGGACGCCATAGAACTGCATGCAAACGTAAACAAGGAGTTTTTTTCCCTGTCGGTTAGGTTTTTAAACGAAAAAGAAAAAAAAGCCGAAAAACTATTAGCAGAGCTTCTTTGCTCTTTAAATCTTACGGAAGAATCGGTTGAAAAATCAAAAAAGGAGATTATTGCCAAAATACAAAACAAAAAAAACGACAACGATTATATAGCGGCGACAAACCTGTACAAAGCCATTTTCAAAAACACTCCCCCTTCCCGTCCCGTAATGGGGGAAAACCCCGAAAACATAATATTAAACGATATTGAAAAATTTTACAATTCTTTATTTAAAAAAGAATACATCGTCATCAACGGCGGTAAAAAACAGAATTTGGAGGAAATAACAAAACTTTTCAGTCCCGAAAAAGAAAAAACTCCGTTTTTTACTCCCAAAAAAAATGAAGACATATACCATTACAAAAACGTGGAACAAAGCTATATCCATTTTGCGGCTCCTTTTGACGTCGATTACAAAAAAGAGCTTCACCTTGCCAAAATTGCGACTTTCGTTTTAGGAGCCGGAGGTTTCGGGAGCAGAATGATGGAGGAGATCCGGGTTAAAAGAGGTTATGCGTATTCCGCATACGCCGGCAACGACTTTAGAAAAACATACAAACTCTTAAGCGGATATCTTCAGACAAAACTTGAAAACAGCGGCGACGCACTTAATCTCGTAAAAGAAATGATAAAAGAGTTTCAGGCAAACGGAATAAGTCAGGAAGAACTTAATCAGGCGAAGCGGTTTTTAATCGGAAGCGAACCTTTAAGAAACGAAACTTTAACACAAAGACTGCTCAAAAAATTTAATGAAATTTATCTGGAACTGCCTGAGAATTATTATAAAAAAGAACTTGAACTGATTAAAAACACCTCTTTGGACGAAGTTAACGAATTTATAAAAAAACACCCGGAAATAACGGACATTACTTTTTCAATGGTTACGAAAGAATAAAATGACAAAAGAGGATATCGAAAAACTGAAAAAAATCGGGGTGAAATCCCCCCTTGAACTCGCACTTGTAAAACCGAAAGAATATGAGGACAATTATCTGTACCCTTATATTCTTCCGTCCCCACAGGCTTTTGAAGCCGAAATTCTTGAAATTAAAAAATCCCCCAAAGTTACAAGGGTTAAATTTTATCTCAAAAACGTCAGTCAGATTATATGGGGGGTGTTTTTTCAGTTTAAAAAATGGCACGAAAGCGTATTTAAACCGGGTAACACGCTTTATATAAGAGGTGAAGTGAAAAACCACCAGATTCTTCAGCCAAGACCGATTACAAAAGTCAATGAAATCACACCGGTTTATAAAACGAATCTTAACATCAGAACTCTCAGGGCGCTTATAAAACGTTACGTAACACTTCAAAACCTTTCAATCCTGCCCGAAAACATAGCCAAAACGCTTTTTTTTATGCATTTTCCGCAGGCTCCTGAACATACGAACGAAAAAAAAATTATGTACGCGCTCAAATGGGCTGAAATTTTCAATTATTTAAACAAACTCAAAAACAAAAAAGTAAAGCTGCCTTCTTTCACCGTAAAAGCGGATCCCACGCCTTTTATTAATTCCCTTCCGTTTGAACTCACAAACGACCAGATAAAAGTAATCAACGATATAAAAACAGACATCTCAAAACCTTTGCAGGCGAGAAGGGTCGTTATAGGGGATGTCGGAAGCGGTAAAACGATTGTAATGCTCACAACGGCATATATGGCAAAAAAATCCATTATTATGTGTCCGACTTCCATTCTGGCAAACCAGATATATGAAGAAGCTAAAAAATTTTTTAAATGGAAAACCTACCCAACCAGCCAGAATGGAGAATGGAGAATTACTTTAGTCACCCAAAAGAGTAAATTCAGCGAAGAAGATATACAAAACGCAAACCTTTTAATAGGAACTCACGCCCTTTTATATCAAAAACTGCCTCCGGTAAATGTGGTAATGGTTGACGAACAGCACAGATTCGGCACAAACCAGAGGGCAAAACTTGAAAAACTGACTTCATCGGGTACAAAAGTTCCCCATTATTTTCAGTTCAGCGCAACCCCTATTCCGAGAACCCAGGCCCTTATTATGAGCAGTTTTGTAAATGTAAGCCTTATAAAAGAGCTTCCTTTTAAAAAAGACATCGACACCAAAATAATTTCAAAAGAGGATTTTAAACACCTTTTAGCCCATATTCAAAACGAAATATCATACGGCAATCAGATTGTAATAGTCTATCCGTTGGTGGAAGAATCGGAAAATTTCAGTTATCAAAGCATAGAAGAAGGCAAGAATTTCTGGCTTAAGTATTTTGAGGGTGTGTATATCACGCACGGAAAAGACAAAAATAAAGAGGAAATTTTAAAAGAATTCAGAGAAAAAGGAAATATTTTAATAACTACAACCGTCATCGAAGTCGGCATCTCTTTGCCGCGCCTTACGACAATAGTAATAGTCGGAGCCGAAAGGCTCGGTCTTGCCACTCTTCATCAGCTCAGAGGAAGAGTTGGAAGATACGGACAAAAAGGCTACTGTTTTTTGTATACCAACGACAAAAAAAACAAAAGGCTCGAATCTTTCTCCAAAACACTCGACGGATTTAAAATCGCCGAACTTGATCTCGCTTTCAGAAAATCGGGCGACCTGCTCGACGGAAAGATTCAAAGCGGGGAGAGTTTTAAATATTTCGACGAAACGGCGGATTTAGCCGTTCTTGAAGAAGTAAAGCGTTATTTAGGGGATTAAAAAGGAAATTTCGGCATTTTGCTCGTGCCGTCTATGGGCGAATAAACAGCAAAATCCGTATGGTCTATAACTTTCGAAACGTTCCAGTCGCTTATATTCTGATCAAAAGAGCCGGCGTAATTAAACATATGGCTCATATTGACAACGTTTGAAACATTCCAGTCGCTTATATCCTGGTTAAACATATTAGCATACGCAAACATATAACTCATATCTGTTACGTTTGATACGTTCCAGTAGTTCAAAGGCTGGTTAAAATAGAGATTCCTGTAAAACATATGGCTCATATTAGTCACATTGGAAACGTTCCAGAAATTTATATACTGATTAAATATAGAGTAACTGAACATATAACTCATATCCCTTACATTGGATACATCCCAAAAAATCATACCTTCATTATAAGATAAAGCTTTTTCGAACATATGGCTCATATCTGTTACGTTTGAAACGTTCCAGTCGCTTATGTCCTGATTGAAAGAGCTTGAAAAACTGAACATATTGCTCATATTTTTCACATTGCCCACATTCCATGCGTCTATATCCTGATTAAAACTGCTCGTATTGCTGAACATATAACTCATATCTTCAACTTTCGAAACGTCCCAGCCTCCTATAGCCTGATTAAAAAGTCCGGTATTTTCGAACATATGGCTCATATCCGTTACGTTTGAGACGTTCCATCCGCTTATATCCTGATTAAAAGCCTCCGTCGAAGCGAACATATAACCCATATCGGTTACATTTGACACGTCCCATTTTTCAAGGGTCTGATCAAACACGCGGGCATTGTCAAACAGATGGGCCATATTTTTAACATTGCTTACGTTCCAACCGTCCAGAGGCTGGTTAAACAAAGAGGCATAAGCGAACATATAACTCATATCGGTTACGTTTGACACGTCCCATTTTTCAAGAGGCTGATTAAAAGAAGAGGCGTGATCAAACATATGGCTCATATCCGTAACATTTGATACGTTCCACTTTTCAAGAGAACGGTTGAACAAAGAGGCGTATTCGAACATACGGCTCATATTAAGATCCCTGCCTACATCCCAATTTTCAACGGATCCGTTAAAATCGGTACAGGCAAACATACCGCTGGTGTTTATGATGCTTGTCATATTCCATTCGCCGACATTTTCGAATACACTCAAATCCGTCCCCGCAAAAGCGTTTTCCATACTTGCGACCTGGTTTAAAATAGGCGTGTCGTATGCCGTTATCTGAAGGTTTTCGGCTCCGGTAAAAGCATGGTAAAAGCTCCTCCATTCAATATCACCCCAGCGGATTACGTCAACCAGTTTATCGGCGTTACCCGTATAATGGGGATCAGAAAAGAACGAAACCCCGTCATTGTTAAGATACATGGCCGGAAACTCTTTATATATCTTAACAGTGTACGTGCCCCCTACGCTATAAGTATGAGATATTGAAAAATATACGTTTTCGGAAACACTCCCGTCTCCCCAGTCGACGGTGTAATTATATACGTAATTCGGATTAACCGGTATTGTTATACTCTCGCCCCCCTGCACTTTCCAAACGGTGGTAAAAGGCATAAAATCCGGTTCGTATCCGAGTTCGAGCAGAACTTTTTTATAGTTTTCCCTCGCTTCTCTTTCGGGTATCCATCTTTTATTTATTTTTTCCACCATATATTTTAAAATGCTTATATTATTGTCCGTAAGATTTTCTTCTATGGTATCGTTGATTTCCACAAAATAACTTATTGCGTTCTTAGTCTCTTCGGTGATATTTATCCCGTTGTCTATATTTTCATCGTCGTCGAGGCTCTGCAAAAACTCTATTACTTTTATTACCCTTTCATCCGTTGTGTTGTTTCTGTCAAGTCCGAAAAGATCCGCAGGCAGAACAATTCCGTTCAAAGGCATTTTGGACAGATCAAACGTACCGATTTTCAAATTTCCGAGTGCAAACAGCACTTCCCTGTCACGGGAATCATATCTGAAATAACCGTCTTGCGTAACTCCGCCCATCGTGTTGGTTCTGTAATCAAGACCGCTTACCGGAGAATCTTCAAATACACCCCCTTTTATATTAGTGCTCGTTTGAGTACCGCAGCCTACAAAAAAGAAATTGCATAGTACAACGGAAAAAATAAATTTTTTCATTTTATCCCTTTAATCTACAATTAATAAATTGTACAATCCGATTTAAAAAATGTCAAGGAAGTGTTCTTTAGAATTTAACTGAAATACGGCCGTTTTTATTATTTTTCAAACCATGAGTTCAACAGCTTTTTCGGAATGAAGCACCGTGGTATCGAATACTTTTTTCAGTGTATCCCCCTGAGTGATAAGCATACCGATTTCGGTACAGCCTAATATTACCCCGTCGGCGTCGTGTTTTTCAACAATGTCCAAAAAGGCTTTTTTAGAAGAGTCTTTTACAATTCCTAAGCATAATTCGTTAAAAATAACCCCGTGTATAAATTCCCTTTCCTCTTCATCCGGAACACGTACCCGTATTGCCTCTTTTTGAAGGTAATTAACATAAAAACCGTCTTCCATGGTAAATTTCGTTCCCAAAAGCAAAACGTTTTTAACAGCGTGTTTTTTAATGTTTTCGACAACGACATCCCTTATATCGATTAAAGGCACTGTTACCGAATTCGCAACTTCATTCGCCACCTTATGCATTGTGTTTGTCGTAATCATAATAAAATCCGCACCTGCCCTTTCCAAAGAGATAGCAGCATTTGAAAGGATTTCGGCACTTCCCCTCCAGTCTCCTTTTTTCTGCTGCAGGGCTATTTCCTCAAAATCAACGCTGAAAAGAATGATTTTCCCGCTGTGAAGATTTCCGAGTTTTCTGTTTATTCCCTCGTTTATAAGTTTATAATACAAAGCGCTGCTCTCCCAGCTCATACCGCCGATAAGTCCGCAGGTTTTCATATAAGTCCCCTTAACTGATATGTAATATCCCCGGCTCCGAACCCTATAACAAGCCCTTTTTTTATCTCTTTAATAATTCCGTTTTTTTTATCGATTAACATAATAACATTACTCTCAGACTTCACACGCTCGGCAAACACCGGGTTATGTTTTGCGAAAAGTCCCGGAAAATCGATATCAACCGGCTCTTCACCGGCTTCCCATACAGGAAGTATCACAAGTTCGTCGGCTTCGTTGAAACATTCTATAAAAGCATCGAGGTTGTCTACCGTTCTGCTGTATTTGTGGGGCTGCCATATTGCGGTGACTTTGTCAATGCCGTTTAGTTCGGCAAAAATTCTGGCGCTGTGAAGGGTGGCTTCTATTTCCGTGGGATGATGTCCGTAATCGTCTATTAAAATAAAACCCTCACTTTTTTGAAGTATGTCAAATCTCTTTTTTATTCCCTGGTAATTTTTTATGTTTCGGCTGATTTCTTTCAAAGGCAAAAGCTCGTTTGCGGCTTCAATCGCCAAAATCGCATCAAGCACCAAATGCTCTCCGAAACCGTAAACCTCAAATTCGCAACCTTTATATTCAAATACGGTTTTCGGTTTGTTTTCTATTATTTCGTATCTTATGTTTTTAACATCTTTCACGGATACTTTTTTAACCGGAAAAGAAAGCTTTTTTATAAATTCGTCGTCTCCGTTTGCAACCCTGATTTGCGCTTTTTTCAAAAAAGTTTCGTAATGTCCGTAAAAACGCTCAAGGCTATGGTCGTAATATTCCATATGTTCGGGCTCTGTATTCGTAACCACCGATATAAAAGGATTCGAATCTATAAAACTGCCGTCACTTTCATCCGCTTCAAATACAAGATATCCGCTCCCGGTATATCTCATATTGCTTCCGAAATCCTTGCTTTCCGCCCCTATAATCGCATCAGTATCCGGAAGAACGGAAGCCAGAATCGCGGAAGTTGTGCTTTTTCCGTGGGCCCCGCAAACGGCAATAACCTTTTTGTCATTTACGACAAAAGGCAGAAATTCCCTTCTGCTGAGTGTCTTTATTCCCATTTTTTTAGCTTCTAAAAGTTCGGGGTTGTCAGGTTTCGCCACCGCAGTGTGAACCACTATGTCATGATCTTTTATGTTTTTTTCACTATGCGGTACGGTTACGGCTATGCCTTCTTTTTGCAAAAGCCTTGTAAGTTTGGTTTCGGTTATGTCACTTCCGCTTACTATATGGCCCTTTGCTTTCATATACCTCGCAAGGCCGCTTAAACCTATCCCGCCTATACCTACAAAATGGATTTTCAAGCGCTGAACTCCTCTTTAAATTTATCTTTGTATCTTACAACCAAATCATCTATTTTGTCATCGAATTCGGTAAAAAACATTTCTTTGTAAACCTTATCGCTTTTTACATATTTTTCAAAAAATTCATCAAGACTAAGACCTGCAAGCATTCCGATTACAAACATACTGAACATCTCTTTTAATTTTTTATCATCAACAAGATAAACCATATCATACCCCACGGCTTTTGCTTCGTCTATCGCCTGTTCGTCCCAAAGTTCGAGCATATATTCAAACATAGCCCTGATGGCTGCAGCTTCTTCCGGATCGTTTACGTCGAGGGTTTTTTCGTTTTCTATTTTTTCGTTTATAAGTTTAAACGTTTCTTCAAGTATTTTTCTGAAAACTTCGTTTATTTCGTCATCTTTGTTTTTATTAATTAATTCTTCCAAAACTTCATACTGTTTTGCTATACTCATAACAGCTCCTTTATTATTTTTAACGCTTTTTCGGTTTCTTCGGGGGAATATACGAGTGCTATTCTCACATACCCTTCACCCGCACCTACTCTGCCCATAAAACGACCGGGCATAATCTTTACACCCTTCTTCCACGCTTTTTTGGTAAATTCTATATCATCATCCACCTCAAGCCATATATAAAAAGTGGCTTTAGGTATTTCAACGTTCAAAATTTCTTTTGCTATTTCAAAATTTTTTCTGTATTCTTTTCTGAATTTCTCAACATGCAAATCTTCACTCCAGGCTTTCGCCGCGGCAAACTGCAAAGGAAGGGGCGACGCGCATCCCACATACGTCCTGAATTGAAGATAGTTTTTTAATATTCCGCCATCCCCGGCTATAAAACCGCTTCTAAGTCCCGGGGCCGAACTTCTTTTGGAAATCGAATTTATCGCAAGAATGTTTTTAAAATTTCTGTTTCCGGCTTTAACACAGGCCTGTAATATTGAGGCAGGTTTTTCATCAAAATAGAGCTCGCCGTAACATTCATCGCTTAATATTACAACGTCTTTTTTCAACGCATATTCGACCCATTCGCAAAGCTCGTCAAGACCCATTACACTTGCCGTAGGGTTATTGGGTGTGTTTAATATAATAAAATCCTCATCCCCGTCAAGCTGTGAAACAGTGTTTTTAAAGTTGTTTTCTTTTGTAAGAGGCATATATTTTATTTTACTTCCCGCGGCAATCGCCGCACCTTCGTATATCTGGTAAAAAGGATTCGGAAATGCGGTTTTTTTTGGTTTCAAAAAAAGCGGAAAGTTAAAAAGAACCTCCCTTGTCCCGAATGTCGGAAGAAGCTGTTCAGGTGAGAGTTCAACCTGATATCTTCTTTTAACGAAATCCCTCTGTGCCTTTTTCAAAATCTCTTCACCTGCGGTTTTGGGATATTTGTTTAAATATTTTGTATTTTTACAAAGTTCATTTTGTATAAATTCAGGGGTTTCGAACTGAGGCTCCCCTATTGTTAAAATATATCTTTTTTCAGTTTCAGGTTCGATATCTTTTAATAATTCGTTTAGTTTTTCAAAAGGATACTTTTCAAACATTTCACCCGTCCGCAAGTGCTAGTTCGATTTTAAATCCGCTTTGTGATAAGACTTTTACTTTTATTTTAGTCCCCTCGGCGAAATCGTTAAGCGTTCTGCCGTTCAGTTTGGATTTGTGAAGCAGTCCTTCGACACCGGGAACAAGCTCTACAAACATTCCGAAATCCGTAATTCTTTTAATTTCACCTTCGATTACGGTGCCTATTTCAAATTCGGGAATTTTAGGTTTATCGTCTTTACATATTACGTTTAATATATAATCTTTCGCGCCGTTTAGCGATTCGTGATCTTCCCCGTATATTTTTACTTTACCTGTATCTCTGTCAAGGTCTATCGTCACGCCGAATTTTGCGATGATCTCTTTTACCGTTTTACCAGCCGTTCCGATAATGTCGATTATTTTATCAGGCTCTACTTTAAAGCTTAAAGCCTTCGGAAGCACGGCTTCGTTGTATTTAATCTCTTTTGCCGCGTTTGCCATAAGTTCCAAAATATAAGCCCTCGCGTCTCTTGCCTGATAAAGGGCCTGTTTTAGAATATCAAGTGAAATCCCACCGAGTTTTATATCCATCTGCATAGCCGTAATCCCTTCAAACGTTCCGGCCACTTTAAAGTCCATATCCCCGTCGTGGTCTTCAAGTCCCATAATATCTGTAAGTATCGCGTATCTGTTTTCTTCGGTAATAAGCCCCATCGCAATTCCCGCAGCCATTTTCAACAGAGGAACTTTTGCTGCTTTCATAGCAAGTGAAGCTGCGCAAACGGTCGCCATTGACGATGAACCGTTGCTTTCTAAAATTTCGCTTACCACTCTTACCGTTTCGTCATATTCCGGATCCAAAAGCGGCTCAATAGCTCTTTTTGCAAGGTTTCCGTGTCCGAGCTCCCTTCTGCTCGGCGGTCCTAATCTTTCAGCCTCTCCCACGCTGAATGCCGGGAAGTTGTAATGTAGCATAAATTTTTCGAGTTTCTCCTCTTTGTCCGTCAGGTTTCCGTAAACCTGGGCGTCCATATCGCCTCCTCTTGTCGCAACCGCCAGGGCCTGGGTCTGCCCCCTTGTAAACAGACAGCTTCCGTGGGCTCTCGGAAGCAGGTTCGTTTCAATCGAAATAGGTCTTATTTCATCGAGTTTTCTGCCGTCAGCCCTGATTCCCTCATCTAAAATCATACTTCTTACGATTTCTCTTTTCACCTGTTTTACGGCTTTTAAGATATCTTCAAACTCTTCTTCTTTTTCAAGTGCGGATGCTATTTTTCTTGCAAACTGTTTAAGAAGATAATCCCTTTCGCTTTTGCTTAAATGTTTAATAATGTCTCTGAGTTCATTTGAATATTTGCTTCTGATAAGCTCAACGAATCCGCTTATATCGGCTTCTTTTCTCTCTTCAAATTCAACAGGCTCTTTTTTAAACGCTTTTAAGCCCTCCTCATAAGCCTCCGCCCCCTGTTTAATCGCTTTTTGAACTTCGGTTAAAATTTCCACAAGCTCGTCTTCTTTTATTTCATTAATTCTGTATTTAACAATACTGTTTTCAACGGGAACCCCGTCAAGCATAACATCTTCTACGGGAATAATTTCCACCTCTTCCTGTCCCTGAGATGCAAACTCTATCATTAAAAGCTCGTCTTTCGTGCCGGTAACAAACAGATTGAAATCACCGCTTTCAAGTTCGCTTAAAGAAGGGTTTATAATAAGTTTGCCGTCTTTTCTCGTGGCCCTTACTCCGTAAACCATTTTTGCAAACGGCAAATCGCTTAAATACATACAGGCCGCCGCCGCATTCATCGCCGCCGTTTGGAGATCACTCTCCTCATCCGCACTTAAAGCCATTACGGTCAGTACGGTATTGTATCCGTACTCTTTCGGAAAAAGCGGTCTGAGGCTTCTGTCCACTATTCTTGCGGTAAGCGTTTCAAAATCCCCGGGTTTTTGCTCCCTTTTTACAAACCCCGCAGGAATTCTGCCTACCGCATAAGCTTTTTCAACATACTGAACGACAAGAGGTACGAAATCCTCCTCAACCATTTCGTCCGGATTGTACGTCAACGTCGCAAGCATAACGGTGTTTCCGTCTTCAAACCACACCGAAGCGTTCGCCTGTTTCGCTATTTTATTCAAAACAAATTTCTGTTTTCTGTTATTAACGTTTAATTCTACAACACAACTCATTATTTCTCCTTAAAATAAAAATCTGTATCAACAAAATCTTCTATCTCATAAACAAAAAAAGTATTGTCCACCAGCTTTTCTATAACCCTGGCCGTCTCTTTTGCAATAACGGGGACTGCGACGTTTATACTCGCCGCTTTTTTGGATATGCAGCTTTTTATGGCGCATAAAAGAGTTAAACCCGTATTGGCACCTTCGTCTACTAATAGAACATTTCTATTGCGTAATGAAATTATACTCTCTCCACCGCGAAATTTATATATATTTTGTAAAATTTTTTCCTCATACACCCTTTCCGCCTCATTGAATATATAATCGTCCGTAATTTCAAACGCCTCAATCAGTTCGTTTATCAATATGTAATCTTTGGTTTCACTGATTGCGGCAAGTGACGTTTCTTTGTTTTCGGGCGACTTTATCTCTTCAATAAACAGAAAATCCCCTTCTAAAAGCCCCCCTCTCATTGCTATTTCCCTGGCATAATAATTCCCGTTTTCGCTTATGCTGATGACAAGCATATCGTCAACAGCCTTAATATCGAGAATGGAAAGCAGTTTTTCAAGCGCTTCTTGTCTGTCTTTAAACCTTTTCAATGTCACACCTTAAATTTTTTTAAAAATTCCTCCGGATACTGTCTTGTTATCTCATCTTCACTGAAAGAAAATTTATAATTTTTCGTATAATTTTTCAAAATTTCGTAAGCCCTGTTTATTTCCGTTATTTTACCGTTTTTTCCGCTTATATCGGGATGGTGCTTTTTTATAAGTTTTTTGTACTTTTTATTTATATCCTCAATACTGCTAAGAGGAGGGATTTCCAAAACCCCGCATGCCCATTTTATCTCTTCTATTTTAGAAATGATGACGCTCCTCCGCTTAAAATCGTTTTAAGATCGTTGTCTTTGAATTTAACTCCGAGCCCTAAGAAGAACTTTCTCGCATCCGTATTTAAAATGTTGTCTATCCCGCCGATAATTTGCAGGTGTTTAAGATACAGGTACGTCGCTTTCAAACTCAAATGGGGATTGGTTCCCCTTATGTCGTTTACCGCGTTGAAATCGTAAATTTCCGCACTCAGTTTGACTTTGTCCTTTTTTAAGAAATAATCAAGTCCGAGACCCCCGGTATTTTCAATAATGCCTCCCCTTAAAAGCAGATCGTCATACCTTTTTCCGTACTCAGCCGTTACGAAAACTTTATCCTCCTGGTGTTTGAGGTTAACGGTTGCGAGGTTTGAAAAGTCTTTGGCGCTCGTTACACCGAATATGTAATATTTGGTCGGCTGGGGAAGATAAGAAATGTAAGCCGACGTTTTAAAGTAATCGTCCCCGGTCATATAATTGCTGTGTATGTCAACAAGTATCTGGCTTTTGGTAAGAGAGCTTAAATAATCGTCGATTTTTTTAAAACTTTCCCCTCCGCTTTCAAAAAAGTCTTTGGCGCTTACAATAGCGTTGTTTATGTCTTTTTTATTGTCTTTTATAATGCTGTTGGCATTTTTCCCGAGTTTTATATATTCGTCTATAAGAACGTCGAGTTTTGCGTTGATAATCGTTCCGGTGGTGTTCAGTTCGTTCAGGACGGCCACCGTTTTGTCAAGGATGTCCGGCAGTTTTTTATTAAGGGTGACCCCGGCTTTTTTATATTCCGAAACAAGCGAGTTCGTATTGTTAAGCAGTACCGGAATTTTTTTATCCGTAGCATTTAAAATATGTTTTAACGTAAAAGAGGCGTCTTTTACGTTCTCAACCGTCAACTGTAAATTTTTTATCGTGTTTTCGTCAAGCGTGCTGTTTATTTTTTTAATCAAAACCCTGATATCGCTTAC